>NZ_CALHHT010000093.1 GCF_938031315.1 uncultured Campylobacter sp. | reverse complement strand
TGTACCGTCGCCCGGGCCTAAAATTTCATCGCTCTTCTGGGCGGAGTTTTGAAGCTCCGTTAGTTCCGCGCCGCTTAAAATTTCATAAAACGCGCTCTTTGCGCTGCGTCCGCCGGGCACGATCCCCATTTTTAGACGGTTTGCGGGGTTGCGAGCGATCGGACGCTCGATTACGCAGGGCTGCTTCAGCGGCAGGTCGATGAGTGCGAGGTATATCCGCCCCATGCTCTTATCGCTTAGCTGTGCCGAGAGCGCGGCGTGCGCGGCGTTGTTTTTGGCGACGAGCAGGGCGCCGCTGGTGAGTTTATCCAGGCGGTGCACGATGCCCGCGCGAAGCTCGCCGCCGAGCGTGGAAAGTAGATAGCCGCGAGCTTTGAGCCAGTCCACGAGCGTGGGCTCTTTGACGCTTGCGGCGGGATGGACAGTAAGACCCGCGGGCTTATTTACCACGAGCAGATCCTCATCCTCGTATAAAATTTCGACATCGAAATCCAGCCGCTCTACGCTCGTTTGCTGCGGCGCAGACGCGGGGTAGTCGATGTGCACGAGCTCGCCCGCAGATAGCTTGTAGCCGGGCCTGCTCTGCACGACGCCGTCCACTCTGACCGCAGCGGATTTGATTAAATTTGATATTTGATTGCGCGAAATTCCAAGCTGCGAGCTTAAAAAAACGTCGAGCCTTTCGCCGCATTGTGCTATTAGATTATCCAAATTTATACCTTTTTTGGCTATTCTTACGTCAAAATTTTAATTAGGATTAAGCGTTGTTTAAAATTGACAAAAAGATTTTAGCATATTTTGATTTCATTCAACCTTTTTTGATCGTGCCGATAGTGGTTTTTTCATACGTTTTAATAAGCGAGGCAAACGACGTGCTGTCCTCGAAGCAGGTGGTTTATTGCGGCGTAGGATTTGCCGTTTTTACGCTGTTTTTTCTCTTTCCGATACGCAAATTTTTATATCTGATTCCGATATTTTATTGGACAAATATCATATTGCTGCTTAGCGTCGATTTTTTCGGCGTTAGCAAGCTAGGAGCGAGGCGCTGGCTGGAGATCCCTTTCGTGCATTTTACGCTGCAGCCCAGCGAGGTGATGAAGCCCGCGTTTATCCTGATGCTGATGTATCTGATACACAAAAATCCGCCGCCGAAAAACGGCTACGGGCTGAAGGATTTTTTGCGCCTTAGCTTTTACATACTTCTGCCTTTTGTTCTGATCGCTAAAGAGCCCGATCTAGGCACTGCCGCGATACTTTTTTTGACGGGATTTGCGATCCTTTTTATTATCGGCGTCGATAAAAAAATTTGGCTTACGCTGATCATCGTTTTTGTGGCCAGCTCGCCGATTTTGTACGAAAACATGCACGATTATCAAAAAAAGCGCATCGCCGATTTTATCAGCGAGGAGCCCAATTATCAGGTCAAGCAGGCGATCATTGCCATAGGAAACGGCGGCATCTATGGCAAGGATAGAGACGAGGCCACGCAGACGCACTTTAAATTTCTGCCGATTGCGACGAGCGATTTTATCTTCGCCTACACGATCGAGCGCTTCGGCTTCGTGGGGGCTGCCGCGCTGATCGCGCTGTATGCGCTGCTGATACTGCATCTGCTGAGCCTAAACTACGATTTTAAAAGCGACTATCTGATACGGGTCTTTACGAGCGCGCTTGCCTCGCTCATCTTCATCTATACAGGCGTCAATATCTCGATGGTGGTGGGCTTCGCGCCCGTCGTGGGCGTGCCGCTGCCGTTTTTCAGCTACGGCGGCAGCAGCTTCATCACCTTTATGATCCTCTTTGGAATTTTGCAAAATTTGCTGACGTTTAGGATGAAAGATAACTACAAGACCTATAAGATCAGGATGTAAATTTAGCCCGCACGGATAAATTTTGAAATTCTACAAAATCGAGCGAGACTTGTTTTTAAGTCGGCGGTGAAATTTGAAGCAGCGGGCTAAATTTTAAAGCTCGCTACAAAATCACACCGATGCCGAGCGTAAATACCACCGCGAAAAAGGCGTATGTAAAGGCAAATTCCAAAGTTTGCGAATTAAAAAATCCGTAGTACAAAACGCTCGTGAAAAATCCGCCCACGAAGGCTACGGCAAAGATCCCGATCCGCGCTGCGACGGGTCTTGCGCCGCAAAATTTGTATAGGTAAAAAACCCCGCAGAAGCTGATCGCAAACCAGATCATCGCAGGCACCGGCCCGCTTATGCCTACCATGCCGAAAAGATTGGCTAAATTTAAAAGCAGCAAAAATATCACCGCAAGCGCGATCAGCGCGGATCTGATCATCTATCGCGCCTTGCGTCGGGCGCGGAATTTTCACCATCCTGATTGAAATTTTGCGCGGAATTTTCATTCGCGCCGCCTTCGCCAGCGCCTTCATTTGAAATTTTAAAATTTTCATCGGAATTTTTATCGGCGCGATGCGTAGAATTTTCATCGGCGCCGCTTGCGAAATTTTCACCGAGATCGCCACTGGAGTTTAAAATTTCATCCTCGCTTAGCTCTTTTTCCTTTATCTCTTTTAAAATTTCATTTTCATCTTGAGGCTTGAAATTGCTTAGGTCCATTAATATCCGCCTCTTAGCTGCACGCTGATATCGCCCGCTCCAAAACCAACTACGATGCCGTCACTTAGGCGGTTTTTCACGCCAAATTCATCTGTAAATTCTATGCCCTCTTCAACCCTCTCAACCTTGTCTGTAAAGATCGGGTTATACTCGCTAAATTCGCTCTTCATATCAACTTCGATCGGATTTTCACCAGCTGCATAAACTGGCAAGATGACAAGCTCATCAACGCCCTTAAAGCACTC
>NZ_CALHHT010000092.1 GCF_938031315.1 uncultured Campylobacter sp. | reverse complement strand
AAACCAGCGCCGCTGCGCCGAAAAGCCCCGCAAGAAACCACCTCAGCACGCCGCCTACGAAGGCGCCGCAAACGCCGAAAATCAAAAACAAAAGCGCGGACAGGCAGCAAAGAGTCGCCGCCAGCGCGCTTGCAACCGACGCCAGAGCTAGCCAAAAGCCCTTCATTTGACCTCTTGCGACTTGTAGTCGTAGCTAAAATCTTTCGGCGAATAGTAATTTAGCACGTTGTCGTCAACTTCGCCGTAAGGATAGCCGAAATTATTGATCGGAAACTGCGCTGGGCGTGGGCTTAGCGTGAAGTCTCTGCCGTAGTTAAAGCCGATCCAGCACATCTCCCAGTTACCAAATAAATACTCGCGAATTTTAGCGAGCTTGCTGTCGTCATTGCTTAGCTTCTCGCCCAATCGCACCTTTGTAACGTCTGCGGGATCGACCGGGATCCAGCCGTGGCCTTTTAGATAAAATTCCGCCCTGCAGTGCTGTGCGCCCGAAATTTCAAGTGCGTTGCTGCTGCCTATCACCCCCATCTCGGGCGAAAATTTCTTCGCCGCGCCCGTACGGATGCCGAACATCGCGCGCGCCGCGATTCCGGACGCCCTGCAAAGCTCCACGAAAACGGAGTTTATATCGGCGCATTTGCCGCTTAGCTTGCCGCTACTTAAAATTTGCTTCACGTCCCCTAGCCCGCAGCCTAGCACACTGTTATCGCGCTGCATAGTGTTTGCCACCCACGTATAAATCGCGCGCGCCTTTTCCAAATCACCCTTTATGCCGCCTGCGATCTCGTCTGATTTTTGCTTGACGACGCCGTCGATTTGAATCTGCGTGCTAGGTTCTAAAAACTTCGCTACCTCGGGGCTAAGCCTTTCGTTCGGATTAAATTTTACCTTGCCAAAGTCGGTGTTTCGCTCAAAGGTCTCGACGCTAAATTTAATATTTAGCGTGGGCTTTGCCACACCGACGTAGCCGGCATAGAGCGTCGGAATTTCGCCATAGTCCACGGACGGATCGTTGAAATTGCCGTCAAATTTTATGTCGCTTACCTTTTGATATTCCGTGATAAGAGGAAGCGGTATCCAAAGCCGCGTCTGCTTGCCCTTCTCCAAAATTTCGTGATTTAGCGAGAGCCCAAAAGCTCTCTTTTTGCCAATGACTTTTTCCCCGCCCAAAATGGTACTCGGAGTTGCCATAACGGCGCCTAAAATCGCAGTGTTTCTTAAAAAATCGCGTCTTTGCATGAAATGCCTTCAAAATAAAATGGCTAAGCCTTAGCCCTAATTACGCGCGGATTTTAGCCTTTTGCGGCTTTGAAATCGCTAAATTAAAAATCCTGCAAGCCGTAAATTTTAAAATTCTATCCATATTTAAAATTTCAAAATTTCGCTCGCTTTAAAATTTTAGAATTTTGCTCGCCGCGGAATTTTAAAATTTCAAAATTTCGCCCAAAGACATAGCGCGAAATTTCGCCAAAGCGGGCGTGATAGCCCGCAAACTAGGCGCGCAGGCAGTATGTATCGGCGGCACAAGCAAAACCACGCAAAAGCGCCGCTGTTGCAAAGCCAAGCGTGCGCTTCGATGAAACGGTTGAGCTTCGACGAAGCGCGGCGGCTTAGCTTAAGCAAATCGCGGCAGCAAAATGCAAGCCGTCAGAGGATTAAATTTCTCGCGAAAAATACTCATAGATAAAATTTGTAGGCGAGTACGGATCTTTCGGCGTGCCGCCCACTTCGCAATACGGATGCGAAAAAATTTCAATCGGAACGTGCGCCGGGCGCGGATTTAGCACGATTTCGCGAGCGTAGTTAAAACCCAGCCAGCACGGCTCCCAGTTGCCAAAAAGATACTCGCGCACCCGCGCTAGCTTGGAATCATCCTCGCTTAAGTTCTCGCCCAGCCGCACCTTTGCGACGTCCGCAGGATCGACAGGGATCCAGCCATAGCCTTTTAGATAAAATTCCGCTCTGCAGTGCTGCGCGCCCGAAATTTCAAGCGCACCGCCACTTAGAGCGCCCATGACGCCCATTTCAGGAGAAAATTTCTGCGCTGCGCCCGTGCGGATGCCGTAAATAGCGCGAGCAGGAATGCCAGCTGCCCTGCAGAGTGATACGAACACGCTATTAATATCGGCGCATTTGCCGCTTAGCTTGCTGCTGCTTAAAATCGTCGCTGCGTCGCCGCTGCCGCATGCGATCACGCTATTATCGCGACTCATATTTTTTGCGACCCACTCGTAGATCGCGCGCGCCTTTTCCAGATCGCCTTTAAGCGAGCCGGTGATCTCGTCTGATTTTTGTTTCGCAGCGCCTTCTACCGGAATTAGCTTTGATGGCTTTAAAAACTCCTCGATCTCGGGGCTCAAGCGCTCATTTTCATTAAAGCTTACCTTGCTAAAATCGGTGTTTCGCTCCGAAATTTCAATATCGAAGCTAAGCTCAAAATAATCATCCTCTTCGCCTACGACACCTTGCTCGCCGTATTTGCCGACGCCCACTCTTGCCTCTTTATCGGGTGCGAAGCGCGCGTAGTACGTGCTTATATGATCTCCGCAGATAGCCGACTCTTGCGCATTTGAGCGGGCATGATATTCGCCCAGCAACCTTTGATAGGGCTCTTGCAGCACTAACGGCAGCCAAAGCCGCACCTCTGCGCCACTACTTGAAATTTCGTGATTAAACCTGAGACTGAATTTTCTCGTTTTTGCTTCTTGCATTTTTGCTCCTTTGCTTGAATTGCAAGTCGATTTTATCTCTTTGCGCCTTAAAATGGATAAAATTTTATGTTAAAATGGTGCTAAATTTGAAATTTTAGGATTAAAAATGGATCTGC
>NZ_CALHHT010000091.1 GCF_938031315.1 uncultured Campylobacter sp. | reverse complement strand
GCAGCTCGGATACGATGAGGCTAAGCGCGCGAACGAAGGCGTTTTAAATGGCGGCGCAAATTCAGATACGCAAGACGCCGCCTCAGGCTCCGCGTCTGAAAATTCCGCGCCCGCATCAAGCGCCCAGGCGCAAAATTCCGGCGCAAATTTAAATTCTACTCCCACCCCTGGCGCTCTGGCGCAGAGCCCCAGTGCGATTTCAAATTCCAAAACCCCTGATGCCGCTATAGACCTCGCCTCGCAAAAGCCTCGCGTCAAAAATATCGTCCTAATAATCGGCGAGAGCTTGCAGCGCGGCCATATGTCGCTGTATGGATACGGCGTCAGAACCACGCCGCTTCTGGAGAGCCTTGAAGCGAGCGGTAATCTCATAAAATTTAGCGATACGATCTCTCCTTATGCTACGACGAATCAGGTGCTGATGCGGCTTTTAAATTTCAGCAATTACGAAAGCGAGCGGCAAAAGGCATGGTTTCGCAGCCTTAGTATCATCGATATGTTTAGCCTAAGCGGCTACCGCACCTTTTGGATCAGCAATCAAGAAGCCTTCGGCGCGCACGCGCTAAGCGCCAAAAGCGCCGCCGATCGCGCGGACGGGGAAATCTTTCTCTCAAAGAGCAATCTTTACGAAACCGTCCGCATCAAGCCTGACGGAGTGCTGCTTCCGCTCATAAATCAGGCAAAAACGGAGCAGAGCGAGCAAAACTTCTACGTGATCCATCTCATCGGCAGCCACATGGATTACAGCCTGCGCTATCCCGAGGGATTTGGCAAGTTTAGCGCGGCGGATGTAAAGGCAAAACTTACTTCCAAGCAGAAAGATGTCGTCGCATATTATGATAACAGCGTGCTTTACAACGATTTTGTCATAAATGAAATTTTTAAAATTTTTTCGGGTGATGACAGTCTCATCGTCTATCTTAGCGATCACGGAGAGAATTTATACGAAAACGGACGCCTTGGGCACGGCATGGAGAGCCGCTTTACTTACGAAATTCCGCTAATTTTCATAGGCTCTCGCGAGTTTTTGAGCGATCACGCTAAACTATGGCAGAGGCTAGCTGCGGCGAAAGATAAGCCTTTTATGAGCGATGATTTGGCGCATTTGCTAGCAGATATCATCGGTGTCGCGCCACTTGAGTTTGACGAGCGCAAAAGCCCGATACGAGCGGATTTTAATGCTTCACGCAAGCGAATTGCTAACGGAGTCGATTATGACGAGAAATTAAAGAATACGAAGGGCTACGAGTTCGAGTAATAGATGAGTTTTGCTTTTATTGCACTACAAGCCGCATGAACTAGGAATTGGCGCATCCCACTTTTGATCGATTCATCAAATTCAGATTAAATTTGCGTCACTCCAATGGCTACGCTGATAATAAGGCGCGCAACGCTTATTAAATTTGAGATCAAATTTATGCACCGCGGCTAGCTCTCCTTCTTTACCTCATCCATATACGAGTAAATCGTGACTTTCTGCGTCCTAAGCGCCTTTGCGACGAGCTCCACCGCACCCTTTACCTCAAAAATTCCTTTTTGCGCGAGAAATTTTACGATGCGCTTTCGATCCTCTTTCTTCATCCGCTCTACATCCAGATCGTGCGTAGCCGATGCGATCAGGTCTTGGACGATGTCAAGGATATTTTGCTGCAAATCGTTAGAGCTTTGCGTTTCTAAATTTACGCCGTCATTTAAGCTCACTTCATCTAATGCCGCGCTATTGCAGCTTCCGTCGATAAAATTTGCGCCTTGCAGCTGCTTGCTATCGAGCTTTGCGTTCGGCAGAAGATTTTTTATTGCTTTGTATGCCGCCATGGCGCTTGAGGTATCGATATTTACGCATAGCGCGCCTACTACTTTGCCGTCTGCGCCGCGGATCAGCGAAGTCGAGGAGCGTATGAGCTTGCCGTTTTGCGCGGTGAAGTAGTAGTTTGCGGTGCAGTCGTTTTCAAAATTTTTACTTAGCAACACGTCCTTTACCAGATGATCGAAGCTTTGACCGATCCTCCTGCCCGTTACGTCGCCAAGGACAAAAACGACAGAGTTTTGCGGCGTGCTCATATCGTGGATAACCACCTCGCAATCGCCGATCGTATTTTTAATAAGGTGCGCGGTCGGTATAAAGGTCTGCAAAAGCTGATTCAATTTGAGTTCCTTAAATTCCATATAAAAAAATCTATAAATTTAGATCAAATTTTAAAATTTTTGCAAATTTATAGAAATATTTATATATCTTTAATAAATTTAGAGTAAAATTATATAAAATTTTATATGCAAAGGAGCTTAAATGAAAGAAATTTATCCAAGCGGTTTCGCGCCGAAAAAGGCGCATTATGCGCCGGGCATCTTAGACGACGACGGCACGCTCTACGTCTCGGGGCAGCTAAGCGTGGATCCGCGCACGGGGGCCGTTCCGGAGGGTCTTGCTGCGCAGACCGCGCAGGCTCTAAGCAACGTCGCGGCAGTGCTGGCCGCCGCGGGTGCGGATAAAGGCGACGTGCGGATGTGCCGCGTCTATACGCCTGACGTCACGAACTGGGACGTGCTCGACGAGCAGTACGCGCTGTTTTTCGGCGCGCACAAGCCCGCCCGCGTCGTGGTGCCGACTACGGCTCTACATTTCGGCTGCCTTGTAGAGATCGAGGCCGTCGCAAAAATAAAAGAGAAAAGTAGGAGCTAAAATGAGCGATTTCATCTGCACGGGCTGCGGCAAGCACGCGCCCATCGATACTTTGAGCTATAAATGCGACTGCGGCGGGCTGTATAAGCTAAACTCCGATGCGCCTAAATTTAACCCCGCGCTCGTAGATCAAAGCGAGTTTAGCATCTTTAGATACCGCAGGTTTATGGGTATCGACACGGCTAAATTTAGAGAAATTTCGATGGGCGAGGGGCTCACGGCGAGCGTAAAATTCGGCGAAGAACTTTACCTCAAGCTCGATTACGCGATGCCTACGCTTTCGTTTAAAGATCGCGGTGCGGTGGTTTTGGTGCTGCATGCCAAAAATATCGGCGTGAAAAAGGTGCTGCAAGACTCCAGCGGCAACGCAGGCAATGCCGTGGCGGCGTACTGTGCTCGCGCGGGCATTGAGTGCGAAATTTACGTCCCGAAGGGCACGTCGCCCAAAAAGATCGATATGATCAAAAGCCACGGCGCGCACGTCACGGTCTTTGACGGCAGCCGCGACGAGACGGCGGATGCGTGCCGCAAAAAGGCCGCGCAGGAGCAGATCTATTACGCCAACCACGTTTATAATCCGATCTTTTACGAGGGCACGAAGAGCTACATTTATGAGATCTACGAGCAGCTGGGCAGGGTGCCGCGCAATATCTTCATCCCCGTGGGCAACGGCACGCTGCTGCTGGGCGCTCAAGCGGCGCTAGGCGAGCTATATGAGGGCGGTCTTATCGAAGCGCTGCCAAAAATTTTCATCGTTCAGGGCGAGCGTTGCGCTCCGCTTTTTGACGCCGAAGGTACGGCGCGCGCGATAGAGCCGCAGCCGACGCTAGCGGAGGGTATCGCGATCGCAAGACCGATGCGCGCGAGCGAAATTCTTGGCTCTAGCTACGCTGGCGAGCGCGAGGTGATCTTAGCGAGCGAGAGCGATATACTGCCTGCCAGAGCGGCGCTTGCGCGCGGCGGATTTTACGTCGAGCACACGACCGCGGCTACCTACGCGGCGTATCTGCGCTACAAAGAAAGCCGCGATCTGCAAGGAGATAGCATCATCCCGCTTTGCGGCGCGGGGCTGAAGAGCGATCATTAAATTTAAGCGCCAGACGGATTTGCGCGGCTAGCTAACGGCGAGGAATTTTAAATCTCGCCGCTTTAAATTTTTTAGCGAATTTACGAGCCCATATTTTTGTGGAATGTTTAAAATTTATGACGCGTAGGCTTTTAAATTTAAACTTGTACCGAAGCGCGGGAACACCTTTCGTTTGCGGTATGATACGGCGATAGGTGATACGGCGCGTTTTGTGGACGACTTTGTCGCTAGCGGAATTTATAAAATTTATCTATAGATAGCTGGCGGTCGCTCTTTAAATTTGAAATTACGGTCAAAATTTTATAAAAACTAATCTGCAATGTGCGGTACTGTCCGCACGTTTTGTTTATAAAATTTAGCCATTTTTTATCGCTTTTAACGAGCGAGCTTCTACGCAGAGGATAAATTTACGCGGCTATTTCGAGTTTTCTTTAGCGATGCGCGTAAATTTAAGCACAAATTCGCTTTTTGCCGCAGTATAGGCGTCGCGGTCGAACTCGAATCGCTTGCAAAGCTCTAATTTAAGCGCCTCGTACCGCCCAGCGATATCCGCATTCGCTCGCAAAAAATCTCTAAAAAATATCTCGTCCGCATCGCCGAAATTTCGCAAATGCATGTGAAAAACGCGCTCGGCAAATCCCGCTTCGGTGTAGCCCTTATTTAGGCTGCAGCGGCTCTCGCTTTCGCTCATTAGCAGATAGCCCGCGTCTATCAGGCGCTGCTTGGCGGCGGCAATATCCGAGCATTCGATCAAAATATCTACGATCGGCTTCGCCCAGATCCCGCTTACCGCGGTGCTGCCGATATGGTGGATCTTGATCTCGCCATGATCTTGCAGCAGGCCGCGCAGAATTTCGCGCTCCTGTCTAAACCAAACGCCCCAGCGCGGATCGTGCGGCACGAGACGTATCGGAAAGAGCCGCCACAGCTCCTGCAGGCTCATCGAAAGGAGTTTATTGCTCATCTTAACTCCAAAGTATTGGGTGAAATTTGAATGAATGGCGGGTAGATAGGGATTCGAACCCTAGAAGGCTGACGCCTTACGCGCTTTCGAGGCGCGCTCCTTCGACCGCTCGGACATCTACCCGAATGAAAATGTAATTTAAGCCAAAAATGGCTTAATAACAGATTTAAAAATGAAATTCCGCGCGAAATTTTGCCTGATTTTGCGAGCGGGGGTTGAAATTTAACGGCGCAAATTTAGATTTCGTTTTAAATCCACGGCTTAAGGTACGGCGCGCTTTCGGCATAAAATTTGCTTTCGCGCGCGTAGTTTTGGGCATGGAATTTTACCGCTTTATGGATGAAATTTTACGCAAAAGCTCATCGTCGCGGCGGCGAAAAATCACTCGCCGTTTATAAATTT
>NZ_CALHHT010000090.1 GCF_938031315.1 uncultured Campylobacter sp. | reverse complement strand
ATAAAATTTTTCATTTATCGCTCCTTAAATTTAATCCAACCTTTTAGACTTTTCTCTGCAAAGCAGACCAAGAAGCGTAGCACCGCTAAGCACGACGGATTTTTTCACATGATCTGCTACTGTCGAATTTAGTTTTTCTAAAATTTTTTTATCCACATAAGATAACTTTTCATTAACGAAATCATACCTGGATGAAATTTTCCCCATTCCTTTTCTTGACATCAAAACATCATAACTATATGCCACGATTGGCTCACCTCGTGAATATATAGTGATATACTCCTTTATATGTACATATTTTCCTGTGGACAATGCTTTACAAACGCCGTCATTATGGCTATAAGAGATCACTTTAATAAATTCGTTCGGAACGAATATTATCTCCGTAATTTTTTTAGAATTATCTTCCTTTATCGCGCTAGGATCTATATAACCATTTCCCATTTCATCCATATAAATCTGCATACCAAGTCCCGGTGCCGTAAGATATTTGCCTAACACTTTGCCGTTTTTATAGAGTTTTCCGTTATGGGCTCGGTATCTGGTGGAAATATTTTTGTCAAAGCTTAACATTGCGATATCTTCCGAGTCGGCTATTCCGTTTTGGTCTTTTTTGCTCGCGCATCCTCCAAGTAGTGCCGCCAAAACGGCAAAAACTATAAAATTTTTCATTTATCTCTCCTTAAATTCTAATCCTTCGCCGCACCTTGCCGCCGTCTCGCCATCCTATTTTAAAATTTCAAGACGCTCTGCGCCCTCAAATTTTAAAATTTGCTCGCCCTACTTCTCGCCGAAGCGCTCCTTTAAAATTTTATACGCCTCGTTGATCTCCTGAAGCTTCTTCGTGCCCTCCTGGATGATCTCCTCGTCCGCGCCCTTGCCCATCAGGATGTCGGGGTGGTATTTTTTCACGAGCTCGCGATATTTTTTCTTGATCTCGCTAAACGTAGCGTCCTTGGAGAGCCCCAAAATTTCATACGGATCTCTTTTGCTTTTGGCGGAGCCTTGCGAGCCGCCCGAATAGCCGCTACCATATCCGCCGCCGTATGAACCGCCCGAACTTTGCGAGCCTCCGTAGCCCGTACCGGCCGAGCCTCCGTAGCCGTAGCCCGTGCCGCCGCCATAACTGCTGCTGCCGTAGCCGCCGGTGCTTCTGCCGCCGTATTTGTCCCAATACCCGCCGCTTCTTGTGCTATAGCCGTCGTATTCGTCGTAAGCCGTATCGCTTTGCGCGCCGCCGTTTTCGTAATATGTGCCGTAAAAGCTGCGCTCAAAGGTCGCAAACATCTGGCTTTGGATATGCTCCGCAAGGCCCAATCCGTCGCAGATCTGCGAGATCGTGCGCCGCTCCGCCGCGCTAAAACCGCGATCGACGTAGGCTAAATTTAAAAAGAAATAGATTAGTCCCGTTTTGCGGCTCGGGCTCGGGCGGTAGGTTTGGTTATATTTTTCGGCGAGCTCGCGCACGTTTGCGAGACTTTCTTTCTCGACTTTGTAAACGAGCTTCAGCGCCTCGCGTTCGCGCTCGCCGGCGCCCATTTGGCGAACCAAATCGTCCAAAATTTCGCTTATCATCGCAGCTTCGGACTCGCTTACGTGCCCGTCGCTTTTGGCGACCTTGGCTAGAAGCGCTACTAAAATTTTAGCCTCTCCTAGCTGCATTCGCGCCTTGCCGCGATAGCCGGAGTTGCCGAAAGCCCCGCCGATCTGAGCAAAAATATAAAGCGCGATTAAAAGAAATACAATGCCAAGCACGCGCTAATCTTCGCTCTTTACGATCTTGGCAAACTCGCCGAAGTAAATTTCTTTTAGCGCAGCAAGGTTTTTACGGACGGAATTTATGCGAAACTCTTCGCCGCCGCTGGTGCCTAGGCGCATCAAGCTTAGCCCGTATTTTGCGGCCAGCTCTTTAAATTTCGCCTCGTCGCGCACGCCGAAAATCGCGCGCGAAAAGCTCTCGTCGAAAATATCTCTGCTATCATCGCAACTCATCTCAAACTCGCCGCCTACGCCGCCTACGCACGCCATCTTCGCAAGCGTGATCGCCACGCCGCCGATTCCTACTGAGTTTGCAAATTCCAAAACTCCGCTCCTGCCTGCTTCTATCGCGAAGTCCCACAGAGCGCGCTCTGCCTTTAAATTTAGCTCGGGCAGGCTGCCTGCGACGCGATTTTCCACCGCTTTCATATAAAGCGAACCCGCAAATACGCCCTTCGTATCGCCTACCAGATAGACGCTCACGCCGCTAGCGCAAAAATCGCTAGGGATGATCTCGCCCTCGTTCGTGCCCATGCAGACGATCGCGGGAGTAGGCTGGATGCTAACGCCGCCCGTTTCGTTATAAAGGCTTACGTTGCCGCTTACGACGGGGGTATTTAGCGCGGCGCAAGCCTGCTTGATCCCCTCGCAGCCCTGCGCGAACTGCCACATAACCTCGGGATTTTGCGGATTGCCGTAGTTTAGGCAGTCGGTGATGGCTAGAGGCGTCGCACCGCTCATCGCGACCTTTCGCCCTGCCGACGCTACCGCTAGCGCCGCGCCTATGCGAGGATGGACGTAATTCATCCGCGTGTTGCAGTCCGCAGCCATCGCGAGCTTTACGCCGTTTTGCTTAACGCGCATCACCGTAGCGCCCAGCATGCCGGGACGCTTGGCGGAGTTTAGCCCTACGTTAGCGTCGTATTGATCATAGATATAGGATTTATTTAGCACTTCGGAGTCCTCAAAAATTTTATCAAACGCCGCGTCCAGCTCGCGCTCGCTTGCGCCGCAGCCGCATAAATTTTGCCGCGCGATCTGCGCCATATATGCAGGCTCTTTTATCGGGCGATCCAGCACGGGCGCTGCCTCGCTAAGCGGCTCGATCGGAATGACGCCCGCCAACTCACCGTGCCAAAAAAGCTCCATCTTGCCGCTATCCGTCACCTCGCCGATGACGGCGGCGTCGAGATCCCATTTAGCAAAAATTTCTTTGATTTTCTCCTCGCAGCCCTTTTTGGCGCAGATCAGCATGCGCTCTTGGCTCTCGCTTAGCATCAGCTCATACGGGCTCATCCCCTCCTCACGCATTGGCACAAGGTCTAAATTTAATCTCATGCCGCTGCCGCTACGCCCCGCCATCTCAAAGCTACTTGAAGTAAGCCCCGCAGCACCCATATCCTGGATACCCACGACGTAATCGGTTTTAAAAAGCTCCAAGCACGCCTCCATCAGCAGCTTTTCGGCGAACGGATCGCCCACCTGCACGGTCGGGCGCAGAGATTTGTTCTCCTCGCTGAAGCTATCGCTCGCCATCACGGCTCCGCCAAGCCCGTCGCGACCCGTCTTAGAGCCCACGTAGATCACGCTGTTGCCCACGCCTTCGGCCCTGCCGTAGAAAATTTCATCCTTTTTAACGATACCCAGAGCAAAGGCGTTAACTAAAATGTTGCCGTCAAAGCTCTTATCGAAGCTCGTCTCGCCGCCGATCGTAGGGATCCCCATGCAGTTGCCGTAGTGAGCGATGCCCGCGACTGCCCCTTTTATCAGATAGCGCTGCTTTCGTGCATTCTCGCTTCTTCCTCGCACCTCGCCGAAACGAAGCGAGTTCATATTGGCTTCGACGCGCGCGCCCATCGTAAAGATATCGCGCAGTATCCCGCCCACGCCGGTCGCAGCCCCCTGAAACGGCTCAATGAAGCTAGGGTGGTTGTGGCTTTCCATCTTAAAAACCGCAGCCATGCCGCCGCCGATGTCGATGACGCCTGCATTTTCGCCGGGGCCCTGGATGACCCAAGGCGCCTTGGTCGGGAAGCCGCTTAAATATTTTTTGCTCGATTTGTAGCTACAGTGCTCGCTCCACATCGCGCTAAAAATCCCAAGCTCGAGCAGATTTGGCTCGCGACCTAAAATTTTTAAAATTTTTTCATATTCTTCGTCTGAAATTTTATGTGCCGCTATCGTTTTTTTATCCATTTTTTCGCCCTTTTCGCCGTTAAATTTAAGTCGCAATAATAACTAAAATTTTCTATCATTTCGATTAATCTTCGCCCTTTTTAAGATACTTCTCGTAAAGTTTCGCCTCTTTTAAAAACGCGTAAAATGCGTTAATATTTGCCGTGATAAATCCCTTGCGCCCGTCAAAAAGCGATCTGCGCAAAATGTATGATTTAAAAAACGCAAACGGATAGATCAGCAAAAGCTTCGCAAGGCTCGGCTTCTTGCCCTTCTCAAAATCCCCCTGCGCGCGCAGCGTAGAGTAGTTGTTGTTTTTCGTAACGAGCTCGGCGATCGGCTTTTCGCTAAAATGGTTGATGCAGAATTTGCTCTTTTTTACCGCACCCTTTATGATCGAAATTTGCGCGTGCACCCCCATATTTTTATACTCGCCGCACTCCTTGCGAAAGAAGCGGATGTGGGTGTTTTTGCGCACGAGATCGGAGCATTTGCGCCCAAGCGAGTATTCGTGAAATTTAATATCCAGCGCCGAGTAATCGCTCTGGCTCATAAACTCCTCTATCTCGCCTTTTAGCTCAGGACTTACCTCCTCGTCGCCGTCGAGATTTAGTACCCATTCGTTGCTGCAGAGCGAAAATGCGTAGTTTTTCTGCACCCCCTCGCCCTGCCAGTCGTGGTGGTAAATTTTATCGGTAAATTTACGCGCGATTTGCAGCGTGGCATCGGTGCTGCCGCTATCGACGATTATGATCTCGGCAAAATCCGCCACGCTACGCAGCATACGCTCGATGTGGCGCTCCTCATTCATCACTATCGCATAAACGGACGCTTTAATCATAGTTTGTTCCTTATCCTCGTAAATTTCAGCCAAAAATCAAAAAACCCCTCCGTGCCCAAAATGCCGATACGCTTTACGGCGTATTTGTCGTCGCCCGCCTCGTAAAGTCCGCGCTTGACGACCACCGCGCCTTTAAAATTTGATCTGGCGATATTTAAAATTTCGTCGTTAAATTTACCGTACGGGTAGGCAAACACCTCGCACGGCTGAGCGCAAATACGTGCTACGCGAGCCTTGGACGTGATGATCTCATCTGCGGCGAGCTGCGGATCGTTCGCGTAGGTAAGGTCTAAATTTACGTGGTGCATCGTATGCGCGCCAAACTCCACCAGCCCGCTTGCTTGCATTTTTAAAATTTGCTCCTCGCTTAGCATCCGCGCAAGATGAGCGGTGTTGGCGCGCTCCCAGTCGTTTTGCACGGCGTCCGGCACCAAAAATATGCTCGCTTTGAAATCGTATTTTTTCAAAATTTCAAAGGCGCTGGTAAAGTTATTTTCAAACCCGTCGTCGAATGTGATGCAAACCGCCTTTTTAGGCAGCCGATCTAGCGCGATAAGCTCGCCAAATTTAAAGCTTTTAAAGCCGTTTTTCGCAAGCCACGCGATCTGTCTTTCAAAATCAGCAGGTCTTAGACGCCATTTGTCGAATTTATCGCCCTTGTGCTCCTCTACGCTATGATACATCAGCACCCGCGCCTTATGCCAGCCCTGCGGGATCCGCCACCAGTTATACCGCAGCGAAACGCCTACCGCAGCGGCAAAGATCAGAAAGGCTACAAAATAAATCATCTGAATTTCTCTCCGTTTTTATAGACGAACTCGCGCCATTCGTAAGTCTCGCTGTAAAAATCGCCCCGCTCGTTTTTGTCTTTTCCGCCTAGTGCGCCGCGACGTTCGCCGCCGCTCTCGCTGCATTTTTCATCAGAAATTTCACCGCAGGCATCTGCGCCGAAGCTCTCTTCAAAGATCGTCTCAAGCATAAATTTTGCCACTCGGGCGGCATTTGCGATCCTTAGCGTCTTGGCTCTGCCGCGCTGCGCGATGCGTACGTATTCGTCGCCTGCAAGAAGGCATTTGATCTTTGAAAAGCAATCCGCAGGATCGTCAAAATAAACTATCTCCGAGCCGTCCTCGTAAAGCCGCTCAAACCCCGCGATCTTGGGGCTAAAAGTGCAGACACCGCATCCTAAAAACTGTGCCATGCGGTCGCTCGCGCCGAGCAATTTATGAGCGCGCGCGCACTCAAGTTCGTCGTCGCGATTAAAATTTATCGCGATCTTCGCAGCCGCGATCTCGCGATGAAATTTATCGCCGAATACGGCAGGCGCGCCGAGGCTTGCAAAAATTTTAAGCCTAAGCCCCCCTTTTTCGCAAAAATCGCGCAGCAAAAGCGCAAATTTATACCTCACGTCCTCTTGATAATCGCGCGCCATGTAGATCACGTCGGTCGTTTTAGCGGCGTCTAGGCGTCTATCAAACGCCGCGTCGGAGATGTTTGGGAAAAAGGCGAATTTCGCGCCGTATCTTGCCGAAAGATCACGCAGCTTCAGCGCATTCGCCCAAAAAAACACGTTGATGAAGCTTAGCTTTTCGAAAAATTCCCGTTTTTCTTGCAGATGATCGACGTACCAGATCGCGATTTTAATCTTAGGAAGCGCCGATTTTATCGCCTGCAGCGTGCTAAGACCGATCTTTTCGCCCTTGCCGATTAGAAGCAGATCGGCGCCGATGTTTTCGCAGATACGCACGAGCTTGTCGTTCATCTTTTTTAAGCCGCTGTTTTTCAGCCCGCAAAAACGCAGGCTCCGCTCCCAATCGCGGTAGCTAAAATCATAGACGAAGTGCCCGCTGCAAACGAGCCCGTGGCTGATCTTGCGCTCCATGCCGTAGAAAAAACTACCGTCGTCGTATTCGTTGAAAATGCCGCAATGCACGATCTTTAGGCTTCGCATAACAGCTCCTCGTAGTAATTTTTAAGCGAGCTAATATAATTTTGTAGCGTCAAAGTTTGCTTAAGAACGGCGTGTTTTTGCGCAAAAGCCCGGGCGTATTTGCCGTAAGCGCGGTAAATTTCATCGATCTTGGCGCCCAAATCCGCCGCCTCGCACAAAAACTCCTCGCTTAAAATTTCCGAAATTCCGCCCGCGCGGGTAGAGATCAGCACGGGCGAATAAAAAATACCTTCGATCAAAATCACCGGAAAGCCCTCCTTGCGCGAGCTGATGACGTGCAGGTGCGACGCGGCAAGCGCAGCTGGGACGTCGTCGCAAAAGCCGCATAGCCGCACGCGGTCCTGCAAATTTAGCGAATCGATTAAATTTTGCAAATTTTGCCTCTCGCCGCCCTGCCCGTAAATTTTAAGCTCGAAATCAAATTTCAGCTCGCTTGCGGCGCGGATCAAAAGATCAAAACCCTTGATCTTATCGAGCCTGCCGACCGCAACGATGCTAAATTTAAAATTTCCCGCCGCCGCGCTTGCGCCCTGTTGCGATACGAATATGCTACTAGTCTTATTTTGCGATGCGTCCGCATCCAAAGCCCTATCTTGCGACACACCCGCCCTGCCAGGCGTATCTTGCGACGCAAATGCAGCACCAGCTATGTTTTGCGGTGCGCCCACAGCGCTAGCCGAGTCGTCGCGCGCATCTTTTTTTCTCTCAAGCGCCCTATTTGCGGCGCCTTCCGCGTCCTTGCAGCGCGCGAAAATTTCATGATTTACAAACTCCCGCCGCGGCTCTATGCCGAAATATATCACCTTCGCGGCGTGATTTATCGTGGTTGCGACCTTGCGCGAGGCTGCGATGACGTTTCGCACGCGATCGAAAACGGGCGCTTTGCGGTCGTTGTGCTTGGTCGCAACGAGCTTAAGATTTAAAAATTTTTCGACCACGAAGCCAATCTGCGCGGCTTTGGCGCCGTGCGAATGTAAAATTTCAAATCCGCCCGAGCGTAAAAACCGATAAATTTCAGCGAACAAAAACGGATTGTAGCGCTTGTCGCGGCTTTTGTACTCATAAATTTGCACGCGAGCATCCAGACGCTGCAAAAACTCGCATCTATCGGGCACGATTAGCGCCGCCTGCTCGCTTTTGCAAAGCTCATTTAGCGAGTCGATCACGATCTTTTCGACGCCGCCGTAAAATCTGGAGCAGCAAAGATAGGCGATTTTCATCTATTTCTGCCCTTTTTCATCTTCAAAATGAAGCTAAAAAGCCCTTGCCTGCCGCTAACCATGATGCGCGGAATTTCAAAGTTTGAGTAGTGCGGGCGCAACACGTCGTTTTGCGTCGTAACGGCACAGCTAAAGCCCGCCTCGCGCGCGCAGCGCACGCTAATCTCGTCGTAAAAGCCGAACGGATAGGCAAAGGCGCTGCAAGAGATGTCAAATTTCGCCTCTATTTCGCGCTTTGATTCGCTCATCTGGCGCAGCTGCTCTGTCGCGTCTAAGCTAGGCAAATTTGCATGATCGAGCGTATGCGAGCCGATCTCGATGAGGCCGCTTTGCAAAAGCTCGCGAACCTCCTCGTCGCTTAACATCTGCTCGCGATTTAGCTCGTCGCTTGATTTTTTCAGATCCTTATCGGTCGCCCAATCCCCGTCAAAGCGCCGGTTCACGATGAAAATCGTCGCCTTAAAGCCGTATTTTTGAAGTATCGGCAGGGCGTCCGTAAGATTATCGCGATATCCGTCG
>NZ_CALHHT010000089.1 GCF_938031315.1 uncultured Campylobacter sp. | reverse complement strand
AAGCTGTGCGTCATCGATCTATTCGCAAAGCCGCGCCCATAGATCTTTTCGCAGCGCCGCACGCCGAAATTTTAGACAGATTTGGGGGATATAAACAGAGGAATGCAGCCATTCGTACAAGGGGTTTTGATGGGGCTGGGCGTTAGCGTGCCGATCGGCCCGGTAAACGTGCTGATAATGTCCTACGCGCTGCGAAGCTACACCAAGGCGCTGTGCCTGGGCCTCGGCGCCATGAGCGCGGATATGCTCTATCTGGCGCTATCGGCGTTGGGTATATCGCAGTTAGCCAAAATCCCGGTCGTTTTTGCCTGCATATCGGTATTTGGCGCATGCTTTTTGCTCTACACGGCGTACGCGATCTGGCATGGCGCGACTAGCTCGGTGCAACCTGCAAGCGTCGAGGCTTGCTCGGGCGCGGCGCTTTACGGCAAAGGCTTTTTGATAAATTTACTAAATCCATACGTCATTATGTTTTGGCTCAGCGTCTCTGCCGGCACCGCGCGAGCAGATTTCGCGCTTGCCCTTGCGGGGCTTGTAGGCGGAATTTTAGCTTGGATCACGCTTTTTCCGCTTGCGATATATCTAGCTCGCAGCAAGCTTCCAAACATTGTAGTGCGGGCATTTGCATATATCTCGGCGTTTATTTTGGTATTTTTCGCACTAAAGCTTTTATACGCTATAATTTTTGCTAAAATTTAAACCAAAGGATGGCTTATGAAACCGATTGAAATTCTAAAAGAGCTCATCAAATTCCGCTCGCTCACGCCTAGCGACGACGGAGCTTTCAACTACGTCTCGATGCTGCTGGCGGACTTTAGCGAGGATAGATTCGAGCTAAACGGCGTAACTAACGCGATTTTTACCAAGCGCTTCGGACAGGGTCCGCATCTGTGCTTTGCCGGGCACATCGACGTCGTGCCGCCGGGCGAGGGCTGGGCGAGCGATCCGTTTAAGCCGGTGGAAGCGGAGGGCTTTTTATACGGGCGCGGCGCGCAGGATATGAAAAGCGGCATCGCAGCGGCAATCTGCGCGCTAGCGGCGGCACACGATTTTAAGGGCACGCTGAGCCTACTACTAACCAGCGATGAGGAGGGTGACGGCATCTACGGCACGCGCGAAATGCTTTCTAAATTGCGCGAGCAAGGTACCCTACCCGACTTCGCAGTCATTGCGGAGCCTACATGCGAAGTGCGCTTCGGTGATACCATTAAGATTGGCCGTCGCGGCTCGATTAACGGCGTCCTCACGCTCACAGGTATCGGCGGGCACGCAGCCTACCCAGATAAATGCATCAATCCTGTCCATATTTTAGCGCCGGTGCTTGTAAGTCTTGCGGGGCATGATCTGGACGCGGGTAGCGATGATTTCGCTCCAGCCAAGATAGTCATCACCGACATTCGCGGTGGCTCACAGGTCGTAAACGTAACACCCAAGGACGTGCGCGTGATGTTTAACGTCCGCGGCGGCGTAGGGCTGGGGCTAAAAGACGTGCGAGACTACGTACTGAGGTTATTTGAGCTAGATGCAAAAGATGCGCTATGCAACGAAAGCGAATCCTGCGGCAAGCTAGAAATGAGCTGCACTGCGCAGCTGCGAGCAGGCGCGTCGCTACACCTCGCGCTAAAAAGCTCCTCAAAGCCTTTCTTAACTCAGCGAAGCTCCAAAATCGTGCAAAAACTAAGCGCTAGCGTGCAGAAGATCTGTGGCGCAGCAGCCGAGCTGAACACCGCAGGCGGCACGAGCGATGCGAGATACTTCGCGGAGTTTGGCGTGGAGACGGCGGAGTTTGGCGTGCGAAACGACACGATCCATCAGATCAATGAACGAGTAGAGATTAGCGACGTCGAAAATTTAGCTAAAATTTTTAGCGATCTGATAGAAAATTTCGACTAATTTAAGAATTTGGCAAAGCTACGTAGATTTGATAAAAATTCTGCGTTCTACCAAACTTTGCTGAATTTGCCGGGGTTTTCGCTCGTAGTTGCTTGGCAAATTTTATCTTTGCCGTGCGTATTGCGTAGAAATTTTGCCATGCTACGCCGCTTTTGCTAAGAATTTTATCTGCAGCACGCTCACCGCTTTTACGATTACTTTGCTATGCAACGTCGCTTTAGCAAGAAACCCTAGCAAAACGTCGCTTTCAAAGGCGAGCTTCGCCGACGAACGCTACCACTGCTAGGAATTTTTTAAAAGAATATTGCTTTTGCGCGAATTTCAGCAAATAGCGCGATCTTTGCGCAAAATTTCCATCGCTCTCTTCGCGCAAAATTTCATCTTCGCTAGGTGTCTCTAGCGGCATACTGCTGTACTTTGCCGTCTCCGTGAAAAATTTTATCTTTGACGCGCCCGCTGCTTACGCAAGAAGCTTGGCTAGGACAATGCCGTTTCTGCTGGGATACCGCCCGCTTCGTGGGTTTATAGAATTTTACTTAGTCACGTTGCCGCTGAGATAAATTCTGCCCCGCTTACCGCTTCTGCGCGGATTTTAACCATGCCTGACAAGCGCAATTAAAAATTTACTTTGCCTTAATACGGCGGCGTTGAATTTTACCCTTGCAGCGCGGCAGCATAGAATTTTTAGCCTCTGTAAAACTCTGCAACGAAACCTTGCTATCCTTGCCTATCTACACAAAAAGGAGCGGCAAAATTTTACTGCCTCGCGCACTACCTCACTAAATGCACGCAGGATGAAAATCTATCGAAGGACTTCAGCGCGGAATTTCGCGAGGCTAAATTTTATCACTGCGAAAAATTTCAACCGCTCATAGCAAGCGTCTGCGGCGCGATAAATTTAAAGTTAGGACTTGAAAGCCGGCTTAGCAGGCTCCTTACTAAATTTTAAATATTTCAATCGCTATAAAACTAGAAATTTACAAAATCGCTTTATGAAATTTCGCAGCGTCGCGCGGTAAAATTTTAAAATAAACGCCTTAGTGGCAAGGCTGGAATTAACGGAATTTTACTTGCCAAATTTGGCTAAATTTTCTCTTTCGAAGTTTAGCAGCCACGCTTTGGTCTCTACGCCGCCCGCGCCGCTGTATCCTCCGAGCCCGCCCGCAGCTACGACGCGGTGGCACGGCACGATGATGGGGATTTTGTTTTTGCCGTTTGCGCTACCTACTGCGCGGCTTGCGTGCGGTCTGCCGATAGCCCGGGCTAGCTCGCCGTATGTTACGACCTCGCCGTAGGGGATATCTAAAAGTGCGCTCCACACGGACTTTTGAAACTGCGTGCCATTTTGGCTCAGTTTAACGCTAAAGCTTTCAAGCTCGCCCCTGAAATATGCGCCAAGCTCGTCGGTGCAAAGAGCCAAATTCTTTCTTAAATCGCTAAGCCTTAAATCGCGTCCTTTATCATCCGCTGCACGCACAAAGCCGAATTTAAGCTCTGCGTCGTGTTTTTTAAAGATCTCATCATTGGGCCCGCAGGCAGAGCTTTTGACCCAGTCGATACTGCAGATCCCGATCTCGTCATCACAAATTTCAAGCATTCCAATAGGCGAATTAAAAAAGGCTTTTTGCATCTCAATCCTTTCAAATTTTTACTGGTTTGATCAAAAAAATTTTAAAAAGCGCTTGCTGCGGTGCAAGCTAAAGCTCTAAAACGATGGAATTTCATGCGGTAACGCGAATTTTTTAAAATTTATACGCAAGGCTCTGCAAAGCCTCTACTCAAACCGCACGATGTTTACTAAAACCCCGTCGAAAACGTCTTGCTTAAAGAGTTTGATCTCGCGCACGATATCTGCGTTATCATCGTCGATGACGCCGTTTTTGACGAGGCTGTCCTCGATGAGCTTAAAGATAAAGGCGTGGTTGCTGACGTCGGAGATACCGCTTTTAAAGCCCATTTCAAGGCGCACCGGCACGCCTATGTGCACGCCGCGCAGGTCCTTGGCGATGTAAAGATCAGCGATCGTGCGCACCATCTTTTTCGCCATCTGATAGTTCGACTTGGACGAAAGGATGTCATTAAGGCCGAAATTCTCCATCAAAAGCGGAATACGAACGCGCGCCAAAACCCCCTCGCCCGGCTCGCTCGCACTCTTTTTCAAAAACGAAATTTTGATTTTATGCGCGATACCGAACAGCCGCGGTCTAAAACCGGCAATCTTTGCGGCATCGGGAGCTTCCGCTCGCTTTGGCAAGCGCGCGATCTGCCTTGCAGACGACAGACCGGGCATCCCTGCGGCGGGCGGTAGATTTAAAGCCTGCTTGGTATGAGCGGAATTTTTGTAGGACCTATCCGCGTGTTGCCGATCTGCGGGGCGGGGCGGTGAAATTTCAGACTGTAAATTTAAGGAGCCGCGCGAATCATCAAACTCTGCATTCTCAGATTGTAAATTTTCACGCTCTTGCTCCGCGGGCTTTGAGCTTGCGCACCGAAACTCCGCAAAATGCTCTTCCTCTGAGAAATTTGAGCCGCTTTTTTCACGAGCAGCCCGAAACAGGCGCTCGCCCTCTTCTTTTTTAAAGGGCTCGTTTTGAACGCGCGGCTCGATCGTTTTTTCGCTGTTTTCGCCGCTTGAAATTACCTGCGGAGCCTTGATTTTTGAGGCGGAGTTTTGATCTCTTAGCGGAATTTGCGAAATTTTAATCCGCGGCACGGGCATCGG
>NZ_CALHHT010000088.1 GCF_938031315.1 uncultured Campylobacter sp. | reverse complement strand
GCGCACGTCTCAAGGGCGAACCTCGCTTTCCTTTCGGGCCCGTCATTCGCGAGCGAAGTGATGAAAAAACTCCCCTGCGCGCTGGTAGTCAATTCGCGCAACGAGAGCCTGGCTGCGGAGTTTGCGGCAGCTTTTCCGGGCTATATCAAAACCTACGTCTCGGGCGACGTCGCGGGAGCTGAAATTTGCGGCGCATACAAAAACGTGATCGCCATCGCAAGCGGCGTTTGCGACGGGCTGGAGCTGGGAGCCAACGCCAGAGCGAGCCTGATCGCTCGCGGCATCGTGGAGATCGCGCGTTTCGGTAAATTTTTCGGCGCGCAGGACGAGACCTTTTTGGGCTTAAGCGGCGTGGGCGATCTGTTTTTGACCGCATCCAGCGTGCTTTCGCGAAACTACCGCGTGGGCTTGGGGCTTGCGCGCGGCAAGAAGCTAGATGAAATTTTAAGCGAACTGGGCGAAGTCGCCGAGGGCGTCTATACCGCAAGCGCCGTCATCCGCCTTGCCGCAAAACATAAAATTTACGTGCCGATCGCTACCGAGGTTTATGAAATACTGCGCGGCAAGGACGTGGAAGCGAGCCTAAAAGACCTACTGCGAAAAAAATAAGCGGCAAATTTATCCAGAATTCTTTGCCGCTTTAGAGTTTGTTGTCAAGCCGCTTTGAAATTTTTTCTTAAACAGCAAGCTCTCTCGGCAAAATCCACTGCATTAAATATAAAATTTAAATCCATCAAAAAGAGATAAAAAGCGATAAATTTACGGTCGAGTTTTAATTTATAAAATCCTATTTCAGAGGTTTTGCTCTATTAAGCGCTTTTTGAATACGGAGATTTTAAATTTTACCTTCAAGAAAAAATCTTAAAGGTAAAATTTTAGAATTTTGTAAAATTTTGGCGGCTAAATTTACTATTTTTCGTCGCTATCCAGCCCCAAAAGGTAGCGGTAGTGTTTGTCGTAGTCGCTGATCGGGCCGTTGGTAAAGTCCCAAATGAGGGTCTTTATCTCGCCCACGCGCGAGTAAAACGGCAGCTGGTAGTAGGCGACCTTTCCGCTTTTGAAGCTGCGCAGCGGCTTGAAACTGCCGCAGTCGGCAAAGACGCCCTCGCCGTCCATCGCGATAAAAATGAGGCCCGTACTGTTTTGCGCGCAAATTTTACGAAAGTCGTCGCGGCTAGGGTTTGGCTTGCGGTTGTAGCTAAGATAGGCGCCGCCGAGGTCTGGATGGATGAAGGTGATGCCAGGGAATGCCTTGTTTACTTGCTCGTAAATTTCGGCGTTCGGAGCTACGATGAGGGCGCGGTCGTAGAGGAAATTTAATATCACCTTATCGCCGCTTGCGGGTAAAATTTTAGGTAGCGGCAGTGCCTCTTGGGTTAGCATATCAAAGACTTCGAAGCGCACCTGCGCCCTGCCTGCGCTTTTTTCCGTCACGACGGCGCGCGCGATGATCGAGCTTGCGCCGCTGCCGAAATCATGCATCACCACTCCGCTGCTGCCTACGGCGATCGTAGGGCTATCCGTGATCTCGCCGGTGCCCTGAGATACGCTAATTAGGGCGGTTTCGTATCGCGGCATATTAAATTCCGCGCCGAAAGCATAGGCTAAAAATACGCTCAAAATTAATAAAATTCGCTTCAAAATTCTGCTCCTGGAATAAAATTTCGGCTAATTATACATAAAACTTTGAAATTAGCGATAAAATTCCA
>NZ_CALHHT010000087.1 GCF_938031315.1 uncultured Campylobacter sp. | reverse complement strand
AATACCAGCTTGGGTTCGATTTTTTTTAGCGCTTCTTTGCCAAAAAGCTGCAAATAGGGATAAAGCTCTTTAAATTTCTCAAAGCGATCCTTTATTAGCTCTGTTTCATTGTCTCCTACGCCTAGAAGCAGCTTTTGCCCTTCAAATATAAGCTTGTTCGTAAGATCATATTTTTGGCAATATTTTACTATCATATCGGCGCTGCGCTTTACCTTGGCGGCCTTTTCGAGAGTGTAGTTGGTCTCGATATCGCCGCAGTGGATCGTCTGAGAGTTTGCGCTCGCTTTGGAATTTAGCGTCGCGAGCCCTTCGTATTTTTCGACAAGCGCGATACTTTTTATATCGCTAAATTCCGCCAGCACGTATGCCAGCGCGCTGCCCGTGATACCGCCGCCTACGATGAGCACGTCGTAATGTTTTTCTTGCATCTGCTCCCCCTTTAAATTTGATGCAATTGTGCTAAATTTTAACTTAAAACCCAGTTATAAAAGCGTGAATTTAGATGATTTTATATAAAATTCCGTCCAGTTCAAATTTTTGGAGCATTATATGAAAAAAACCGTTCTTGTCGGACTTTTGTTGGCCGTCTCGCTTTTCGGAGCGGATAAGAAAGATAAAATTTACCGCCTAAAGCTGGCTCAAAGCTACGAAATTTCAATGCCGGTCGTAGGTGATGCTGCTAAGCGCGTGTCCGATCTCGCCGATCAGATGTCGGGCGGGCGTCTAAAGATCAGTATAGATACGCCGAGCAAGCACAAGGCTGCATTTGCGATCTATGACTTGGTAAGCGGCGGCAAATACGATATGGGCTACACCGCGGCGTATTATTACAAAGATAAAAATAGCGCGAATATGCTGTTTACGACGGTGCCATTTGGAATGACTAAGGATGAATGGAGCGCGTGGTATTATTTCGGCGGCGGCAAACAGCTTGCGGAGAAATTTTACGCCAAATCGGGTCTAAAGGTCTTTAACGTCCTAAATAGCGGTATGCAGATGGGTGGCTGGTTTAAAAAAGAGATCAATTCGCCAGAGGATCTAAAAGGGCTCAAGCTTAGAATTTCGGGTCTCGGCGCGGAGGTTATGAACCGCCTGGGCGTCGCGATCGCGACGATCCCGCTAAATGAGCTACAGACGGCGCTTCAGATGGGTACGATAGATGCGGTCGAGTGGGCGAATCCGGCGCTTGATATGGATCTTGGTTTTTATAAGGTCGCAAACTACTACTACACCGGTTGGCAGGAGCCTGCGAGCGAGCAGCAGATCGTAATAAGCCTAAGCGCGTGGGAGAGGTTGCCTGCCGATCTGCGCGCTATTTTGGACGCTGCGATCGCGAAGGTGCGCGAGCAGGCGAGCAACGACGCGTTTTATAAAAATGCGATCCTGTGGGACGAGATGAAAAAAAGGTATCCAGACGTGCAGATTCGCTCGTTTTCGCCCGATATTATGCGAGCGCTTCGCAATGCGACGGATGAAATTTTAGCCGAACAGAGCGCGCAAAACCCTGATTTTAAGGAAATTTGGGAG
>NZ_CALHHT010000086.1 GCF_938031315.1 uncultured Campylobacter sp. | reverse complement strand
CGGCGAGATGATTGAGCTTGCTGTGCGTGCTAATTTTAGCGGTATCGTAATTAGTGGCGTAGGTGCCGGACACGTATCATATGATATGATGGACAAGCTAAAAGATGCTCAAATTCCGGTCGTCGTCGCTTCTCGCACAGGTAGCGGGATCTGCGCTACTAAGACATACGGTTATAAGGGCTCGGAGATGGATTTACAAAGTATCGGTTGTATAATGTCCGGCTGGTTATCGCCAATTAAAGCGAGGCTTTTGTTGATGCTTTTGTTGGCAAACAACATGAATTTGGAACAGATAAAAAAAGAATTTGGAAATTTCTGAGGCATCGATCTGGATTGTTTTTATATTATTTTTGTATAATACTCCTAAAAAACGGAGAATAAATGATACATCTCAATTCGGATCGTCCTATCACCACAACAGAATTTATAGTCCATAGTCTTAGTCAAGATATTTTAAACGGAAATATAAAATCCGGCTCCAAGCTAAAACAAAATGAAATTTCAAAGAGATTTAACGTTAGCGCTACGCCGGTAAGGGAAGCGCTAAAAATTCTGACGGCAAAAGGGCTAATCAGTTTCGATCCGTTTAAAGGCGCAATTGTAAAGGGGCTTTGCTACAAGGAAGCAAAAGAAATTTATGAACTCAGAATTTTATTGGAAAGCAAACTTATAACGGATGCGTTTGAAAAATATGATACTGAGTATCTACAAAAAGCAATTAATATCCAAGAACAGATCGAAACTTGCACGGATTTAAACGAATGGGCTTTGTTAAATGCCAATTTTCATCGATGCTTTTGGCAGAGCGAAAGCGGTAGTAGGACATTTAATATCGTCGAAACCCTTATAATGGCGGCAATCCCATATGTTTCACTGTCTTTGTTTTATAAAAAATCCCATATAGAATCCTCAAATGAGGAACACAGGGCAATAATAGAAGCGTATCAGAAAAAAGACTTAAAAAAATTAGTTCATCTCAACACAGCACATACTAATAAGACGAAAAATATTTTAGAAGATGCGATAAAAAATAGCCTTTAAGTATTTTTTTACAAAGTGTAGCATTCGCGTCGCAACAAACTTGTTAAATTCTTATCGAGATTAAATTTATGCCTATTTTTACATCAACTAAAACATTTCCCGATCAAATAGCTTCTAAAATCGCATAAATTATATCAAGGGAGAATTGATAAAAAATCTTAAGGTTTTATCGATCGCAACGATACCGACGCTAAATTTAAGCACTTCGGATATTGCGCTTGACGGCAAAGACGTGTCATTGCAAGAAACGCATATTAAAAACGGTGTAATTAGGCGCGAGGTTAAATTTTATCTGCAAATTTAGCTGGTCGCGAGGGATAAATTTTTAAAAATTTAGACCCATAAAACTGCCGTTTTAAAGCGCCAACTAAAAGCGCGCGCTAATCTCGCCGAAGCTCTTTCGCAAATTTAAGCCTACGCGCTATTTTTCTCCGCAAATTTCACGCTTGCGTAGAGGTAGCTTGCAAGCCCTAGCGCGCCCAGTATCGCGCCTGCCTCGCCTATGTGTTCAAGCCCGAATCTCGTTGCGATCTGATGCCCCAAAAGCGCTCCGCCGCCGATGCCTACGTTGTAGATCGCCGAATAGATCGATATCGCGACATCGGTAGCGTCGGGAGCTAGCGCCAAAACCCTAATCTGCAAGCAGAGTCCGAAGCCGAAAATCCCCACTCCCCAGACGAAAGCTGCGAGCAGCAGCGCCGCGTCATTTGCGGCAAAAGCTTTTAGCGTCAGCACCGAGGCTAGGATAAAGAGAATCGCGCAGATCAAAAATGCGTTCGGAAATGAGCGGTAAAGCTTTGAAAAAAGCACGCTCGCAGCGATTCCCGAAGCGCCGAATGCAAGCAGGACGTAGGTTACGAAATGATCCCCTGCGGGATTAAATTTCGCCACGAAGGGCTCGACGTAGCTGTAGGTCGTAAAATGCGCGCCTACGATCAAAAACGTCAGCAGATACAAAGCAAGCAGCATAGGGCGCTTTGCAAGCATCGGCAAGCTAGCAAGAGAGCCCGCGCGCCTGCTTGGCAAAAACGGTAAAATTTTCCAAAGAAACAGCGCCTCGGCCGCCGCAAGCGCGCCGATCGCGAAAAACGTAATCCTCCAGCCAAAAAGCTCGCCGACCACGCGCCCCAAAGGAAGCCCTAAAACCATCGCAAGCGAGGTGCCAAGAGCGAGCATGCCGATGGCCTGAGAGCCTTTATTTATCGGCGCTACGCGCACGACGAGCGATGAGGTGATCGACCAAAAGATCGCGTGCGAAATCGCGATGCCCAGTCGCGCGATTACCAAAACGGCAAAATTCCACGCAATGGCCGCCAGGACGTGGCTTAGCGTAAACAGCACAAAAAGCCGCAAAAGCAGCCTCTTACGCTCAAGCTTTGAAGTAAGTAGCATCAACGGCAGCGAAAGGATACTCACTGCCCACGCGTAGATCGTGATGATTAGGCCCGTACTCGTAACATCCATCTTAAAATCCGCCGCAATGTCGCTTAGCAGGGCCACGGGGATAAATTCCGTCGTATTAAAAATAAAGGCGGCAAACGCTAACGCGACAACTCTCGTATAAGCGATTTTATGGACGTTCATCGGTTTTCTCTTTCTACTTTTAATTCCACTTTTAAATTTTGACTATAAGCCTGGCGCATTTTGCGGTTTTTACGAGGCTGTGTTTTAAATTTTAAAATTTAAAATTTTGCGCGCTGCATTTGCGTGCACGCTCCAGGCTAAATTTCAAGCGGGAATTATAGCTAAATTTAGCCTCTGCGCGGCTATGAAAATAAAATTTTACGTTCAAAAAACAAAGCCGCGCTCGGCGAAATTTACTCCGTAGCTAGCCTCTAAAAATCTAATATAAATATGCGCTATGTTTGGCGGAGCAGCTCATGGAATTTCTTGTGTGTTCGGTCGAGCGAGATTAAATTTCACATAGCGTTTGTCAGGGCGGTGGTAAAATTCCACGGTAAAATTTCGCGCTGTATTTGAGAGCTCGCCGCGCAGCAAATAATCGCGCCGTAAGAATAAACGAGCGCGCCGCCGGCTAAATTTAGCGCGAGATTTAAATGAAAATTTTTATCTGAATGAATAAAATTTCAACTTAGTTTTATTTTTTTGGCAATACAATAACGTAAATTTTTCCGCAAGGCTTAAGATATGATGAGCGGTTTATTCGTGGGTATCGCCTTTGGCGTCTTGCTTCAAAGAACTCAATTCTGCTTCAATTCGGGCTTTCAAAACATATTTTTACAAAAAAATTTCCGCTTTCTCGCCGCCCTTTTGATCGCCGTGAGCATCCAAGCCGTGGGCTTTTTCGCTCTTTCTCACTTCGGGCTTATCCGGATCCCCGATCACAAAGTGCCGATTTTGGCGACGCTTATCGGCGGATTTTTGCTTGGATCTGGGATGGTTGTCTGCGGATACTGCGCGAGCGAAAGCTGGGTCAGAACGGGCGAAGGAGGGATCGCGCCACTTTTGGTGCTGCTTGCGTTTTCGATCACGATGGCTTGCGGATACTCGGGCCCGCTAAGGCGACCGCTCGGCGCGCTTAACGAGCAAACCTTGCAGGCAAGCAGCGTCCAAGAGCTTCTTAAAATTTCGCCGTGGGCCTTGGTGGCGGCTCTGATCCTCATAACGGCGGTCACGGTTAAAATTTCGCTCTCGCAAAAGCAACCCGGTTCCGCCCCTGCGCACCGTCTTCGCGGCGCGGCATACCTGCTGTTTGAAAAAAAATTTCATCTCTTCTTCGGCGCCGTGCTGATCGGTCTTTTGGGCGTTTTGGCCTGGTATCTCAGCGCGCAAACCGGCAGGCAGTTCGGCTTTAGCGTCGCGGTGCCCAGCGCGAACGTCATGGAGTATCTCGTGACGGGGCAGGACGGATATCTGAATTGGGGCAGCCTCTTTGCGGTGGGGATTTTGGCGGGCTCCTTTGTAAGCGCTCTTTTGTCGGGCGGGCTTGAGCTGAAATCTCTGCCCGCAAACGAGTATCCAAAGCGCGTTTTCGGCGGCTTTTTGATGGGTATAGGCGCCGTTTTAACCGGAGGCTGCACCGTCGCGAACTGCTTGGTATCGGTGGCCTATTTTTCGATACAGGGCTGGCTCGCGACCTTTATGATACTACTTGGCTGCGCAGTCGCGACGAAATTCTGCAAACCGAGTTCTTGCCAAGCTTAAAAGTAAATTTAGCCGTTTTAAAATTTTATTGCAGCTCCAAATAAATCCTAGCGGATAATCAAAAAAGCAAGCCATAAATCCGCCGCCCTTAAGATTCCGTCGCGGATAAAATTTAAAGCTTCTTGCGCTTTAAAAATATATCTGCTGCGCCTAAATTTAGCCGCCGCTTCGCAAAACCTAGCAAATTCCATCGGGTTTGCGAAGCATTTAAATTTTTAAGCAATAAATATGTAAAATTAGCGAAATTTGATAATTCCAAAGGAACTAAAAATGGCAAAAGTTATGAAAACTATGGACGGAAACGAGGCGGCGGCTTACGTCTCATACGCCTTCACCGAGGTCGCGGGCATCTATCCGATCACGCCTAGCTCGCCGATGGCGGATTACACCGATATTTGGGCGTCGCAGGGCAAGAAAAACCTCTTCGGCATGCCCGTTAAAGTAGTTGAGATGCAAAGCGAGGGCGGTGCGGCGGGCACCGTGCACGGCTCACTCCAAGCGGGCGCGCTTACGACGACGTACACCGCATCGCAGGGGCTTTTGCTAAAAATTCCAAATATGTACAAGATCGCGGGCCAGATGCTTCCGGGCGTCATTCACGTCGCGGCGCGCGCGCTTGCGGCGCAGGCGCTCTCTATCTTCGGCGATCATCAAGACGTCTATGCCTGTCGCCAAAGCGGCTTTGCGATGCTCGCAAGCGACAGCGTGCAGGAGGTGATGGATCTGGGCGGTATCGCGCATCTTGCGGCGATTAAGGGGCGAGTGCCGTTTTTGCACTTTTTCGACGGATTTCGCACGAGCCATGAAATTCAAAAGATCGAGGTGATGGACTATGCCGAGTTTGATCGCTTGCTCGATCGCGAGGCCGTGCGTAAATTTAGAGCTGACGCGCTAAACTCCGAACATCCTAAAACTCGCGGCACGGCGCAAAACGACGACGTATATTTTCAGACGCGCGAGCTAACCAATAAATTTTACGACGCGCTTCCGGACATCGTCGCGGAGTATATGAGCGAAATTTCAAAGATCACGGGGCGGTCGTACGCGCCTTTCGTCTATTACGGTGCAAGTGAGCCGCAGCGCGTGATCGTCGCGATGGGCTCGGTCAATCAAGCCCTTGAGGAGGTGGTCGATCATCTAAACGCGAAGGGCGAGAAGGTAGGCGTGCTAAAAGTGCATCTCTACAGGCCTTTCAGCCTCAAATATCTCTTCGCCGCGATGCCTAAAAGCGTTCGTAAAATCGCCGTGCTCGACCGCACGAAGGAGCCGGGCAGTCTCGGCGAGCCGCTGTATCTGGACATAAAAGCCGCATTTTACGGGCGCGAGGACGCCCCGCTCATCGTGGGCGGCAGGTATGGTCTAAGCTCCAAAGACGTTGATCCCGCGCAACTAATCGCCGTGTATGAAAATTTAAAGGCGGACGAGCCTAAAAACGGCTTTACGATCGGCATCGACGACGACGTGACGCATCTATCTCTACCCGTGGGAGATAAAATTTCGCTCGGCTACGAGGATGAGACCGAGTGCCTGTTTTATGGCCTTGGCGCGGACGGCACCGTGGGCGCGAATAAAAATTCCGTCAAAATCATCGGCGATAAAACCGATCTTTACGCGCAGGCATATTTTGCCTACGATAGCAAAAAATCGGGTGGCTACACGCGCTCACACCTGCGCTTCGGCAAAAGACCGATACGCTCGACCTATCTCGTCTCAAATCCGCATTTCGTCGCCTGCTCGGTGGCTGCGTATCTGGACATCTACGACGTCATCGGGGGCATCCGCGAAGGCGGCACCTTTCTTTTAAATTCCATCTGGGATGCCGAGCAGACGGCGGCAAAGCTTCCGAACAAGGTCAAAAAAATTCTAGCCCAAAGACGGGTAAAATTTTACATTCTAAACGCCACCAAGCTGGCGCACGAGATAGGGCTTGGAGGCCGCACCAATACGATCATGCAATCGGCGTTTTTCAAGCTTAGCGGCATCATTCCGTTCGAGCAGGCGCAGAGCTATATGAAGAAATACGCTAAGAAAACCTACGCCAAAAAGGGCGAGGCGGTCGTGGCGATGAACTGCGACGCGATCGATAGGGGCGCGGACGCTTTGGTGCAGGTAGCGATCGATCCTGCGTGGGCAAATTTAAAAGATGACGTAGCGGGCGCGGACGATAAATACAAGGGCGACGAATTTATAGAAAAGATTGTAAAGCCGATAAACGCAGCGCGCGGCGATAGCTTGCCGGTGTCGGCGTTTTTAGGGCACGAGGACGGCGGCTTTGATGCGGGAACGACGCGATTTGAAAAGCGCGGCGTGGGCGTCATGGTGCCTAAATGGATCGAGCAAAACTGCATACAGTGCAACCAGTGCGCCTTTGTCTGCCCGCACGCCGTAATCAGGGCGTTTTTACTAGACGAAAAGGACGAGGCCGCCGCGCCTTTAAATTTAAAAGAGCACCTGCTAGAAGCCAAGGGCAAGGAGCTAAAGGGGCTAAAATATAAGATTCAAGTAAGTCCGCTAGATTGCACGGGCTGCGCGCTTTGCGCCGAAAACTGCCCGAGCAAGGAAAAATCGCTCGTCATGGTGCCGCTTGAAGAAGAACTCGCAAAAGGCGAGCAAGAAAGCGCGGACTTTTTATTCGAGCACGTAAGATATAAAGACGATTTGATGGACAGATCAAGCGTCAAGGGCGTGGGCTTTGCGCGCCCGTATTTTGAATTTCACGGCGCGTGCCCGGGATGCGGCGAAACGCCGTACATCACGCTGATCACGCGACTTTTCGGCGATCATATGATCGTAGCCAACGCCACGGGCTGTAGCTCGATCTACGGCGGATCGGCGCCCTCGATGCCGTACCGCAAGGACGAGAACGGCCGCGGCGTCGCGTGGGCGAACTCGCTTTTTGAGGACAACGCCGAGTTTGGGCTAGGAATGAAGATCGCAAGCGAGACGCTGCGCCATAAGATCGAGGATCTGATGCTAGGCTCGCTCTCAAGCGTGCCAAACGCGCTAAAGGCGCTTTATCACGACTGGATCGAAAACAGAAACGATACGCTAAAATCCGCTCAGATCAGAGATAGGCTGGTGCCGCTACTAGAACAAAATTTGGACGCGCCCGGGGTTCGTGAAATTTTAGAGCTGAAGCAGTATCTAAACAAAAAATCGCAGTGGATCATCGGCGGCGACGGCTGGGCCTACGACATCGGCTACGGCGGGCTTGATCACGTGCTGGCTACCGGCGAGGACGTAAACGTGCTGGTACTGGATACGGAGGTTTACTCAAACACCGGCGGGCAGAGCTCCAAAGCTAGCCGTCGCGGCTCGATCGCGCAGTTTACCGCGGGCGGCAAGGCGGTGCAGAAAAAGGACCTCGGTCAGATCGCGATGACATACGGCAACATCTTCGTCGCGCAGGTAAATTCCAACGCAAACCAAGCCGCGACGCTAAAGGCGATCATGGCGGCGGAGGCCTACCCTGGGCCTAGTCTCATCATCGCGTATTCGCCCTGCATCGCGCACGGCATCAAAGGCGGCATGGGCAGCTCCGGCGATCAAGCCGAGCTTGCGAGCAAATGCGGCTATTGGCTGACCTACACCTTCGATCCGCGGCTTGCGGCGGAGGGCAAAAATCCGCTTAAAATTTCATCCAAAGAGCCGGACTGGAGCCTTTATGAGGAATTTTTGCTAAACGAAGTGCGCTACAACGCGCTCAAAAAGATCGATCCTGAGCACGCGCAGGAACTGTACGAAGCCAACAAAGCCGATGCGATGAGGCGCTACCGCCAGCTAAAACGCCTCGCAAATGCCGATTTCGGCGATGAGGTTGCCTCTACGGGCGCCGCGAGCGAGAATGCTTAAGCTTTGCGGCTATTTGTTGAAATTTCGGCTCTGCAAATTTTGCAATCCGGAATTTTATTAAATTTCGCGGGACTGCATAAAATTCCGTATAAATTTTAAAAGGAAAATCCATGAAAAAAATTGGACTAATCGGCGGCATGAGTTACGAATCTACGATTACCTATTATGATGGGATCAATCGCAAAATTAACGAGCGTCTAGGCGGGCTAAGTAGCGGCGAAATTCTGCTAAGTAGTCTAAATTTTGACGAGATCGAGCGGTGCCAAAGAGATAATGAGTGGGGCAGGGCGGGCGAAATTTTAGCTCGTCACGCGCGAGTTTTGCAAGGCGGCGGCGCGGATTATATTTTTCTTTGCACCAATACGATGCATAAGTGCTACGAGGCGATAAAAGCCGCTATATCCGTGCCTTTTGTGCATATCGCGGACGCCACGTTAAGTGAGTTACGAAAGCGTGGCGTGCAAAAAGTAGGGCTGCTCGGCACGATCTACACGATGACGCAGGATTTTTACAAACAGCGCCTAATAGATGGCGGCGTGGAGGTACTCGTGCCAAATGCGGACGAAATGGAAGCGGTAAACGAAGTAATTTTTGATGAGCTTTGCTTTGGTAAAATTTTACCGCACTCCAAAGAGAAATTTTTACGGATTATTGAAGGACTTAGGGCTCGCGGCGCGCAGGGCGTGATACTGGGCTGCACGGAGATCGGACTGCTAGTATCGCAAGCAGATACCACCATGCAGCTATTCGATACTACGCAGATCCACATCGATGCGGCAGTAAGTCTAGCTTTAAGCGAGTAAATATCAAATATGAGCCGGTAAAATTCCGGCTTATAATTTCAAATTTTTATATACATTATCAGTTAAATTTAATCTTTCTCTGTTATAATAACGACTATCAATCATAAAAGGGGATGAAATGAACGTTTTAGTTATAGGAGCAGATGAGATTACACCCATTAAGGCGGTTTTAAAAGACCTTGGCGCGAGTAACATCGAGCACTGGGATGCACGAAACGAAAATCGCGTAAATCGTAAGCCGATCCCACAGGATACGGAGTGCGTCGTTATGCTTACGAGCTTTTTAAACCACAACACGATGAAAAAAATCAAAGGCGAAGTAAAAAAGCGCAAAATCCCGCTTGTATGCGCTAAAAGAAGCGTTAGCTGCGTATTTTGCGAATACTGTAAGGTCTTCAATTTAAATCAAGAATTCGGTTGCAGACCTTGCGAAGATGATTAAAATTCTAAGGAATTTAAATAATGCCGGCAAGCCCAAGCAAACGGCTAAAAAATCGCGCACTGCGTCGCAATCAAATGCTTACGACGATGAAATAGGCGAGCTAAATTCCAAGAATTCTTTAAATTCTAGCAAATTTAACGCTAGTTGCCTTGCGCATGTCGAAAGCAAGAAATTTAGCGGCAAATTTAAAAAGTTTTCAAGCGGTAAATCGGGTGCGCTTTATCATAATGCCTCTAAGCCGCATGCTGCAAAGAGTGCGCAAAAAGACGGCGCAAATAGGAATTTGACAGCAAGGGCTTTTTGCGACACTGGCTTAGCGCAAAAGAATTTTTTCTGCGCTAAGCGTTCGGACGAGAAATCAGCTTTATTACAAGATACTACCGCGTCAAAACGAGGTATCGCAGCACGCGAAAAACGCCAAAAAGCGGATCTGCGGCGCGATAATGAGCTTATTGATGATGAAATTTTAAATGCCGAAGTTTTTAATAAGCAATTCTTTAGCGGCGAGATTTTTGGCTTTGATGCGAACGGGTGCGAGATTGTGCCAGAGGCGCTGCGGGATTATAATGCGGCTTCGCGAGCGCGAGCGATGCTAGCTCTATATAATTTTAACGTTAATGCGGATTATAGAATTCCGCCCGCAAATTTAAAAAGCGCTTCGCAGTTTCGCGCCGCGTTTTTAAATTTTATCG
>NZ_CALHHT010000085.1 GCF_938031315.1 uncultured Campylobacter sp. | reverse complement strand
GCTCTGTCTAAGCGCGATGGTAGCGGGTGAGAACGGGCGGTGCGAATTAAAAAGCACGCGGTTGTGCGCGCACTCGGCGACGTCCTTGCAAAACGGCACGAAGCCCAGTAGCTTGAAATTTAGCTCACTTATATTTTTCTGCGCGACCGCTTTTAAATTTTCGTAGATCATCACGGCGTCCTCCTCGCTCGCGGTGAAATTTAGCAAAAATAAAACCTCTTTTTTGCTAGATCCAAGCGTTTTTAAAAGCGCGTAGGTGTTGCTGATCGCGCAGGGCTCGTTCGCGCATAGAACGACATTGTGATCCGCAATCTGAGCAAAGCTTTTTAAATTTTCAAGTCCCGCATCGATCAAAATAAAATCGAAAATCCCAGCCTCCTTCAGCTCGCTTGCAAATTTAGCGGAGTTTTCGCCCGCGCCGTCCGCAGGCGAAACGAGCGTTAAATTTTGCGAAATTTTTACCGCGCTCGCGCTTTGAAGCGAGATTTTTTTGCCCTGCAGCGCGTTTAGAATGATCTCTTGGTTGCTAAAGCTCGGAGCCTCGATGATCGCCGTGCGGTAGCCCTGCTCGCTTAGAATTTCGGCGAAATTTGCTGCAATCACGCTCTTGCCGACTCCGCCCTTGGCGCTTAAAAAATTTACGATTTTAGTTTGCATATCAGTCCTCTTTTAAATTTCATCTCTCCAAGCGGCAAAATCACGCTTATACGCTCGCAAACACCCGGATGCGGCAGCACGAGCCGCTCGCAGGCACGCACCTTCGCGCTTGCGTATAAAATATCCACGTCCAGCGTGCGCGGCGCGTTTTTGAAGCTTCTTTTGCGCCCAAATTTCAGCTCCGCGCGCTGCATAATTTTAAGCAATGTAAGCGGCGGCAGAGAGCTTTGCACGAGCATTACGGCGTTTAAAAAATCGGGCTGATCTAAAAAGCCGAACGGCTTGTTTTTTAAGATCAAGGAATTTTGCGCTACGAAAAAGCGCGTATCGCTTTGCAAAACACGATAAAATCGCTCGAAGCGCCGCCTGACATCTCCTAAATTTCCGCCGAGTCCAAGCAGGTATAAATTTTTAAAATTTCCGCGCTCGCGGCGCCTCATCGGGAAAACGGCGCTTTTTACGACGCATAGCGCGTCCGCGCACTCGTAAAATCCGTTTTTCTTAAGTTGCATGTTCACCCGAGCTACTCTCATAAAATTTCAGCCCCGTTTTCGCGCACGACCACGACGTCCTCGATGCGCACGCCAAACTCGCCGGGCAGATAGATCCCCGGCTCCACGCTAAAGACCATCCCCTCTTTTAGCACGGTATCTCCGCGCTTTGAGATAAACGGAAGCTCGTGGATATCGACTCCGACGCCGTGTCCGGTGCTGTGAAAAAACGCCTCGCCAAAGCCCTGCTTCGCGATAAAATCCCTAGCCGCAGCGTCGATCTCGCGCGCCATTTTGCCGGGCATAACCGCCGCGATCGCAAGAGCCTGAGCCTCTTTTACGATCTCGTAAATTTCTTGCCGTTTGGCGTTTTTAAAATTTTGCTCCTTGCCGAAGTTAAAATTTTCATCAAAGCATGCCGTGCGCGTCCTATCCGAGCAGTAGCGATTAAATTTAACCCCCGCGTCAAGCAGGAGTAGATCGCCCTGCCGCAAACGCTTTTTGCTCGGTAGAGCGTGCGCCTTTGCGGCGTTTTCGTTGATCGCGACGATAGGCGAAAAGCTAAGCGCGAGCTCGCCCTTTTTCTTAAAGATGAGCTCGGCGTTAAAAAATAGCTCCTCTTCGCTCATCCCTTCGCCGCTAGCGCGCACGAACGCGGCAAATTCGTCAAACCTCTGGGCGCCTAGCTGCGCCGCTTGCTTTAAAATTTTTATCTCGTCTTCTGATTTTACTATGCGCGAAATTTGCGAAAAATTCGCCCGCGCCTTAAATCTTATCCCAAGCCCTTTGCTAAGCGCTTCCCACTCACCCGCGCTAAAATCGTACGGGTTATAGCCAAGCTCCTTTACGCCCGCCTTTCGCAAAAACAGCCGCGCGTCTTTTATCAAATTTCGCTCGACCTCGATCACTTCGGTATCTTTGCAAAGCTCGCGCGCCTCGATGCTATAACGCGCATCGGTGAGGAAAAATTTGCGCCCCGCAAGACTTAAAAATATCGCGTTGTCGCAGCTGTATCCGCACTCGTGGTAAACGGCGTTTTCGTCCTTTAGGATAAAATTTTTCAAATTTAATCCCAAACTTATTTGGCTTTCTGCTCGGCTCTGGCGGCCTTGATCTGCTCAAAAATTTGAATCATTCCGATCATCGCCAGATGGTATCCCACGGGGCCGAAACCGATGATCTGACCCGCTGTTACGGGCGCTATTAGACTTTTTTGTCTAAGTTCCTCTCTGCGAGCGATGTTTGAGATATGCACTTCGATCACGGGTAGGCTGACTGCGGCGAGTGCATCGCGGATAGCGAGCGAAGTGTGCGTGTAGGCGGCGGGATTGATGATGATGCCGTCGCAGGTGCCGAAGCACTCTTGGATCTTATCGACGATCTCGCCTTCGAAATTGCTCTGAAAAAACTCGATCTCGTTGCCGCTCTGATCGGCGACCGCCTTCATCTGCTTATGGATATCCTCCATCTTCATAACCCCGTAAATAGCGGGCTCGCGCATACCAAGCATATTGATATTCGGTCCTTGAATCACCATAATTTTCATTTTTGCGTCCTTGTTTTGAAATTTAAGTAAAAATTATAACCAAAGCGAGCTTATTTTTTACTATGGCGCCAAATTTGCCCGCTCAAGCCCAAGCGATAAAATTTTATCTCTAAATTTAGCACGGAAGAGAATTTTATGCTAAAATCACGCGCTGTTTTAGATAAGGAAAACGATGAGAATTTTAAGGGCGAAGTGGGTTCTTGCTTGCGATGAGAATTTTAAAATTTTAAAAGATGGCGCGATCGTCTTTGACGAGAAAATAATCGAGGTCTGCGCCTTTGCAAGCGCGGCGCGCAAATACCCGCAAGCCGAAATTTTAGACTTTAGCGGCGACATAGCGATGCCTGCGTTTATAAATCCGCACGTGCATTTGGAATTTAGCGCAAACAAAGGCACGCTGCGCTACGGCGATTTTTTGGATTGGCTAGGCAGCGTCATCGCCTCAAGACAGCAGCTTGACGCCGCGGCGCGCGGACGATTGATCTTGGAGCAGATCGCCGCGATGATGCGAAGCGGCGTGGGTACGATCGGCGAAATTTCAAGCTTCGGCGGCGAGGCTGAAGCTTGCGCGCAAAGCGGCATTAGAACCGTGTTTTTCAATGAAATTTTAGGCGCGAGCAAGGATGCTGCGGCGGAAAATATTTCTAAATTTAAAGAGCGTTTTGAGCGCTCGAAGGCGTTTGCAAGCTCGCTTTTTATCCCCGCCGTGTCGGTACACTCGCCGTATTCGACGCACCCGCAGATTACGGAGTTTGCGACGAGGCTTGCTCGCGAAAACGGGCTTGTTATAAGCACGCATTTTATGGAGAGTGCTTACGAACGGCAGTGGCTGCACGTGGGTCGCGGCAAATTTAAAACCTGGCTTTCTAAATTTAACCCAACGCCTGCGCCTTTTTACTCGCCGCAGAGTTTCGTAGCGCATTTTAACGGGCTTCGCACGCTTTTTACGCATTGCATTTGGGTGGATGATTTTAGCATCTTTGATCCGAAGCTCCACTCGATCACGCACTGCGCGCGCTCCAACCGCTTGCTTAGCAAAAAGAGGCTGAGCTTTAAAAAGCTGCTCGCAAGCGAGCTTAATTACAACATCGCTACCGACGGGCTTAGCTCGAATTTTAGCCTAAGCTTTTTAGACGAGCTGCGCGCAAATTTAATGATGCACGACGAGCTGGGTTTGGCAGAGCTGGCGCGGGCGTTACTTTTAGGCGCGACGAGAAATACAGCTGTGGCACTAGGTCTAAATTTAGGCGAGCTAAAAGAGGGTAAGCTCGCCGATATCGCCGTTTTTGAAGGCATTGAGTGCGAGCAAGGCCAGCTGCCGCTACAGCTCATTTTGCAGAGCAAAAACGCAAAATCACTTTTTATCGAAGGAATGAAATGCAATTTCTAAAAAACATCTTTGCGCCGATCGGCGCCGTGCTCGGGTTTATCAACAAATACTTTAAATCCCTGATTTTTCTGCTTATTCTGTTTTTGATTTTCGCAGGCGGCGAAGGTACGCAACAAAAGGGCGCAAATCTCGCTCAGCTTTCGCTAAGCGGCGCGATAATGGATGATAGCGAAATTTTAGAAAAGATCGAAACTCTGAAAAACGACGAGGCGATTAAGGGGGTGCTTCTGCTGATCGACAGCCCCGGCGGCGCGCTAAGCCCGAGCGTGGAAATTTCGCTGGCTATCAAATCCCTGAACTCGCGCAAGCCGGTTGTCGCCTACGCCAAGGGCACGATGGCGAGCGGCAGCTACCTAGGCGGCGTGTGGGCGAGTAAAATTTACGCAAATCCGGGCAGCTTCATCGGCTCTATCGGCGTGATCATGCAGGGCCTAGACGTAAGCGAGGCGGCCGCTAAACTAGGCTTTGCCGAACAGATCGTCAAAGCGGGCGAGCTCAAAGAGGCGGGCACGATGATGCGAAAATGGAGCGACGCGGAGCGCGCGAGCCTGCAAGCTCTGGTGGATGAGAGTTACGAGCTATTCACGCGCGAAGTGGCGCAGGCGCGCTCGCTGGATCTTAGGAAGCGCGATACGTGGGCGAATGCACGAGTATTTTTGGCTAGCGGCGCCAAAGGCGTCGGACTCATCGACGAGGTAGGCTCTTTGGAGGACGCTAAAAGCGCGCTCGTAAAGGCTAGCGGCGTAGCAGATCCGATCTGGCAGGAGCCTTCTGCGTATGAAAAGATGATGGATAAGCTAGCAAATAAAAGCGAGAGTTTGGTCCGCGGGGCGTTCGGCGCGAAGCTGATGGCGTATTAGAATTTTAGAAATTTTAAATTATGAGGGAATTTAAAGAGTAGAATTTTGTATGCGAAAGCTACGCTGGGTTTGATTATTTTTAAATTTCCTCGCTTTTTCATTTGGCATTTTCTTTAAAATTTTACTCTTTTTGTGAATTTTTCTTTGTTTAAGAACTCCTCATTTTTCTACCAATTATTCAGCCCCCTTTAAGCATCGCTCTTGTATAATCACAATTCT
>NZ_CALHHT010000084.1 GCF_938031315.1 uncultured Campylobacter sp. | reverse complement strand
CAGCGAACGTTAATTTTTCAGCGTTAAGAAATTTAGCTAGCAATGAACTATTTTTATTCTATATAGATAGCCCCAGAGGCAGCTGATGAAACATGTGCTGCATATCTTTTTAGATATCCTTTAACATTAGGCTCATAAGGTTTTAATTCTGCTTTTCTTCTTGCTATTTCTTCATCAGAAAGTTTTACATTTATTTTTCTATTTGGAATATCTATTTCAATAATATCTCCATCTTGAACTATTGCTATTGTTCCACCAGCAGCAGCTTCAGGTGATACATGCCCAATAGATGCTCCTCTTGTTGCTCCTGAGAATCTTCCATCAGTTATAAGGGCTACATCTTTTCCTAAGCCCATACCAGCTATTGTAGCAGTAGGTGCAAGCATTTCTCTCATTCCAGGTCCACCTTTTGGTCCTTCATATCTGATAACAACAACATCTCCAGCAACTATTTTCTTTTCTCTCATTGCCTTTATAGTTTCTTCTTCACTGTTAAATACTTTTGCAGGTCCAGAGTGAACAAGCATTTCTTTATCAACTGCTCCTTCTTTTACAACACAACCATCTTCTGCAAGATTTCCTTTAAGAACTGCAATTCCACCTGTTGTGTAAGCTGGTTTATCCCAAGGTTTGATTACATCGTCATCATTAATGAATGCATCTTTTGCCAATTCTCCTTGTGTTTGCAATGCTACAGTTTTTGCATCTCCATGTAATCTTTCATTTTCAAGTAATCTCTTCATAACTCCAGTAACTCCACCCGCTCTATACAAGTCTTCAATGAAGTATTCTCCAGATGGCGATAATTTACAAATTTGACGAGTTTTTTGCGCAATTTCATTAAAATCACTTAAAGTCAAGTCAATTCCAGCTTCATGAGCAATCGCAGGTAAATGCAGAGCTGTATTAGAAGATCCTCCAAGTGCCATATCCACTGCAACTGCATTTTCAAACGCTTCTCTTGTCAAAATGTCGCTCGGTCTTAAATCTGCTTTTAAAACTGCTAAATTCGCTTTTAAATTTGCGTTTGAAATTTTAAAATTCACGGCGCGATGCCTATTGGAATTTATATCATAATCTGCGTTAGAAATTATATCGAGATCTGCACTAGGGCGTATGTCGTAGTAAGTCATACTTTGGTTTATGCCGTGACCCTTGACGAGATTTATGTCATAATCCGCACTAAAATCTATGTAGCGTCCTGCCTCGCAATTCGTACTCGTAGCGTTTTGGTTTTTAAAATTTAGGCTTTTAAAATTTTGATTTTTTAAATTTTTACCCACTCCGCTCGGCGTTGCTTCGGCGCTTAATCTTTCGAGGCAAACGGCTTCGGCGGAACGCGCGCAGCAAAGAGCTGCGCCTGCTCGCGCGAGATTTGTGCGGATCCAAAAAAGAGCGCGGGCAGGCTGTGAAATTTTTAAATTTTAACGTAGCTTCATTTTTTATCATGCGAGCTAAATTTTACGCACCATCATTTTGCGCGCTAGAATTTTTGGCACCTTGATTTTTGCCGTTAGAATTTTCGGCACCCTGATCTTCGCTGTTAGAATTCTGCGAGGCGGAATTTTTAGAATTATATTTTTTGATATCGGAATTTTCTGTAGCCGAAGCATTTACGCTCGCATTTTTGCCATTAGAATTTTCGTCGATTAAATTTATTCTTTGCAGAATTTTAAATCTGGATTACCCGCCCTATTATTTCATCACATCATCGCGGGTTATTTACGTAAAATTTCACCTATTAAAAATTTGGACGCAAAATTCCACCTGCGAAATCTCGATAAAATTTTGCCATTAAATTACGAAACGAAATTCTACCTCGCAATTCCGCCGCTATTTCTTGGCGATTTTATAGTAGCCGTCCTTAAAAACAACCTTACCCGCATCCGCAAGGCGCTTTAAAAGCTGTGCGCTCGCTTCGTCAAACATCGCCTCCACGTCGCTCGTGCGCTGCGGACGACGTGCCAAAGTATGCAATATCTCATCCTCGCTAAAACTTAACCGTTCGCTTGCGTATTTGGGCGCGGCGATGATATTTACGTTTTGATTTTCGATGAAAGTGGCTAGGTAGCGCAGCTGCGCTTCGCTCACCCCCTCTACGCGGTATGCGGGCGGACGATCTATAGTGCCAATATCTACGCGGTGCGGATTGATGCGAGCTAAAGCCGCATTCAGCGCCGCAAAGTCCTCCTGCGTGTCGTTTAGCCCGCGCACGACTAGGATTTCGATATCAAGCTCGCCGCGAAACTCACGCGCAAAATCCGCGATCGCGCTTACGATATCCTCGGCGTCAATGCCCGCGTGCGGGCCGTCTACCTTGCGAAAGCTCCTCGCAAGTACGCTATCTAGCGAAAATTTGCAGATATCAAGCTTCGCTAGCGCCGCGCTGTTTTCGCGCACGAGCGAGCCGTTTGACAAAACGAGTAGCTTCTGCGGCAGACGCAGCGCTTTTAGCGCGTCCACGAGCTCTGCAAAGCGCGGATGCAGCGTGGGCTCGCCGTTTGCCGTGATCGTGATGACGTCAATGCCTGCGTGGTTTTGCAGCGCGGTTTTCAGCTCGGCGATGACCGGGCCGATCTCACAGGGCTCGCTCATCGCACTTACCGGCTTGCCCGCGCCCAGCTCGCAATAGACGCAGTTGAAGTTGCACTGCTTGCGCTGCGGGCTAAGATCGATGCCGAGGCTGCGCCCGAACCTACGCGAGGTGACGGGCCCGAAAATATATCTCATTTTTGCTCCATGATTTGATTTGCGGGGTTTGCTTGCGCGCAGAATTTTGCTTTAAATTTTACTTTGCGGAATTTAATTTTCAAAATTTTAATTTGAAATTCTGCCTCGTGAAATTTTATTGAAATTTGCTTTTAAAAATTTAGCTAGGAAATCCCGCTTTTAAATTTTACGTAGCAAGTTTATACCGATCTTAAGCCTCGCGCCAATAACGCTTTGCATCGAGCCTTGAAAATTCTACGTAGCAAATTTATGCCTTGAAATTTAACTTCCGCACGCTGAAATTTGGCGCTACTTTTATGCGAAATTTCATTTCCGCGCACCGCCCCCGCAGGGACGGAATTTTAAACTTAGAGCTTTGAATTTATCCTTAAATTTAGGGGGCTGTGCGAAATTCATAAAAAATTCACCTTATGTGCGGACGAGCGAGCTTTGAAATTCCAAAATTCCCAGAATTTTGCTAAAATTGCGGGCAAATTTAAAGAAGGGCGAAATTTTGACTATTTACGATTTGGAGCGCCTGCGGCTGGACGCGAAAAAGCACGTGGAGCAGCTAAAGCTGCTCGCCGTCATAAGCACGATCGCCCTGTTTGCGGTATTCGGCGTCATCGCGTATTTTGTGCGCAGGCAGGGCGTGCAGAGCTCTAGCGCGACGATGCTTATGCTGCTGGCGGTCGCCTCGCTCGCCGTGAGCCTGCGCGAGGTGCACTTAAACGGCTGGCAAAAGGATCTCATCGGCACGGAAAATATTTTGAAATTTGGCGCGGTCGCGATCTCGTTTTTGATCTTCAAATACTCCGCAGCCTTGCCGCAGGCGTTGATAGGCTTGGCTGCGCTCGCGCTTGGGGCGTGGCTAGCGGCGCGGCTTTACGCGCTCGGCGTAAAAAGCATGCAAGAGATCTTTACGGGGCGGTATCGCCAAAGCTACAAGCAGCACTATCTGGCGCCTTTCGTGCGCGAGCTGGGCTACGAATACGTCTCCTACGGCAGCGTGCCGTTTTGGCGCGTGGTGCAGAGCGATCTGTTCGAGTTCATCGAAAATCTGCGCGGCAACGACCGCGTGGGCGGCGCGTGGCAGGGGGTGAGCTTCGAGTTTAGCGACGTGAGCTTTTTTCATCAAAATTTGCAGCACGAGCTCGCGGGGGCGTTTTTCGTAGCGGAATTTAACAAACGCATCATCGCGCCCGTTTTCATCTATCCGCGCGAGATACAAAACAAACAGCACATAGGTCTAAAGCCCGTTGCGATGGATAACGTGGAGTTTGCCGCGCGCTACAAGGTGCTAAGCGATGAGCCGCAAAACGCGATGTACGTGCTAACGCCCGCATTTATGGAGCGGTTTTTGGCGGTGGGCGACGCGATGGGAGCGCAGATCTGGGCGAGTATCAGAGAGCGGCGGATCCATATTTTCGTGCACACCGGGCGCGATAATTTCGAGCCTAGCGTCTATGAAAGCGTGCTGCGCCGCGACCCCGCAAGCGAGATAAAGAGCGAAATTTTAAACTTTTTGAGTATCGTTAAAATTTTAAAACTGAATGTGAGGATTTGGATTTAATAAAATTTGAGCGGTATTTTTGCTAAAAATTTTTAACTCTTAAAAGATAATTTGGTCCGTCTAGTTCTTTATTAAATTTTGATTTCATACGAGGCTATTTTGTAAATGTTTATCGCTTAGCTGCTTATCAAATTCTTGCTTTACGTCTAAACCTGCTTCCTGCTTATATAAAAATTTGTGGCCGGATTTTGTCTAAATTTTTTCCCGTTTTTAGTAGAAAATAGGTTTTTAGCTCCTTGTATTCGCTGCTCGTTAAAATCGAGGCGTCGATAATGAAATGCTTATCAAAGATGATCAAACTATCGCCGCTTAGCATATCCAGTCCAAGCCCTAGCCCGTTTACTAATCTAAAAATCAGTAGCGGAAGAATGCCGAGCCCAAATGCTATCAGTACCACGAATGGGGCTATCGCATAGCCCTTAAAGTAAAAAACCGCGGACATCAAAACGAAGTAGATCATAACGACGCTAATTACAAACTTTTTTGTGATTGTCGGCAATTGGGGTTGGGAAGGCCCAAAGGTTCGTTTTATCCCCACTATATTTGATAATTTTATTTCGAGCAGGACTAAATTCTTCTTCGTAGAAAAATACTCTATGGCGGAATTCTTAAATTTAATATAGCAGCTTCCGAGCTCTTTTGGTTGCCTAGTTAGCTCTCCGGGATGCCTATACGGGGAGAGGTATGAAATAATATCTAAAAGAAATAGAAACGGTAGATATAGCTTTATCATCTCTATTGCGTTGTCTTTGATGATTATCGGATATTTGTCGTAGTCTCTAGACTCGGCTTTTTCTAGCGTAGTGCTGATTTTAAATTTATCCAAATTTAGCTCTTTATAAATAGAATTTTAAAGCGTTTTATATGCTCCAAAATA
>NZ_CALHHT010000083.1 GCF_938031315.1 uncultured Campylobacter sp. | reverse complement strand
GCGCGGTCAAATTTTAGACGCCAAAGGTCGCCCGCTTGCGATAAACAATCTCGGCTTTTCGCTATCGATCGCGCCGCATCTAAAAGACGCCGCGCTGCAAAACGTAGAATTTCACGACGCACAAGAGACCTTGTGGCACTGCAGCGACGTCACGCTAAAAAACGTCACCGCAAAGGGCGCGTATTTCGGGCTTGATTGCGAAAGCTTAAGCATCGAAAATCTATCGCTTTTTGGGGATTACTGCTTCGACGGCTGCAGAAACGTAACGATCAAAAATTCCAAACTCCTCTCCAAGGACGCGTTTTGGAACTGCGAAAATATCCTCATCGAGGACTGCTTCATCGCGGGCGAATACTTTGGGTGGAATTCCAAAAACGTAACGCTACGAAACTGCAAGATCGAGAGCCTGCAGGGCTTTTGCTATATGCAAAATTTACGCTTGCAAGACTGCGAGCTAATAAATACGACGCTAGCGTTTGAATACAGCGACGTGCATGCCGAGGTAAAAGGCGCGATCGATAGCGTCAAAAATCCAAGTAGCGGGCTAATCCGCGCGGTAAGCATCGGCGAGCTGATCCTAGATGGCGCAACGGACGCGTCTAAAACTGAAATCATTACTGAATTAAGGGCGTAAGATGGGACTTTTTGATTTTATAAGCGGCAAGGAGAAATACGACTTCGACACCCTGCCGAATCGCCGCGGCACGAAGTCGCTTAAATGGGACGTAGGCGAGAATGAGCTTCCGATGTGGGTCGCGGATATGGACTTTGCCGTAGCGCCCGAGATCATCGAGGCTCTGCAAAAGCGGCTAAATGAGCGAGTTTTGGGCTATTCGCTTGTGGATGATGAGTGGCGCAGCGCGTATCAAGGCTGGTGGCTCGCGCGCCACGATTATGAAATCCAAAAGGAGTGGCTGATCTATGCTAGCGGCACGCTGCCTGCGATCGATTCGATCATCCGCAAACTCACCTCGCCCGCCGAAAACGTGCTGTTGATGAGCCCCGTTTACAACTGCTTTTACTACTGCATCAAAAACGCCGCCCGCGTGCCGATAGAAAACGAGCTTGCCTACGCTAACGGCGATTATAGCATCGATTGGGAGGATCTACAGGCTAAGCTAGCCGATCCGCAGACGACGCTTTTTATCCTTTGCAATCCGCACAATCCGGTCGGCCGCACTTTTAGCAGGGATGACCTTGCTCGTATCGGCGAGCTGTGCGAAAAGCACGGCGTGACGGTGCTTAGCGATGAGGTGCATTGCGATCTGACCGAGCCCGGCGTGCGTTACACGCCTTTTGCTGCCGCGAGCGAGACGTGCGAGAAAATTTCAGCTTCCATAATCGCTCCCACGAAGGCGTTTAATATCGCGGGGCTGCAAAGTGCGGCGGTCTTTGCCGCAGATAAGCGCTTGCGTCATAAAATTTCAAAGGCGCTAAATTCCGACGACATCGCCGAGCCGAATTTTTTCGCAGTGCAGGGCGCGATCGCCGCATTTACGAAGGGTGCGGCGTGGCTGGACGCCTTGCGCGAATACCTCAGCGAAAATCGCAAATTCGCGACGGAATTTATTGCGCGTGAGCTTCCGCAGGTGCATGTCGTGCCGCAAGACGCGACCTATCTGATGTGGCTCGATGCGGGCGCTTACACGCAGGATAGCGCGGAGCTTGCGCGCTTCATCCGCGAAAAAACGGGGCTGTATCTCTCCTGCGGCGCGCAATACGGCAAGGGCGGCGAGAAATTTTTGCGCCTAAATATCGCGACCTCTAGGGCGCTGCTAAAAGACGGGCTAGGGCGGCTGAAAGATGCGCTAAAGATCTGCCCGCATTAAACGAACTGCGGCGCGGCAAGGACGAAATTTAAAATTTATAACGGCTAAATCTAAGGCAGGCGCAATAAATTTTAAAATTTATCACAGCAGGGCGCTAAATTTAGCGGCGATCAAACTTGCGGCACGCGGTTAAATTTAACATTTGCGCGACAAATGAACCGGCGCTTAAATGCGCTACAAAAGGCGGATTATGGATAGAAACGGCGATTTAGAGGAGCTTTACCTGCTTGAAAAACGGCGCGAAAAGCTCGCGCGCCTTAGCAAACTCGTCTCATTTTTGATAACCCTGCTGCTCGGGCTTTACGTGTTTTTGAATACCAGAGCAGAGCCCGTTTCGTTTGATACGAATTGGCTCATAGTCGCGCTTTTCATCATCTTTCCCCTCTTAAATGGGCTGCTCTACCGCCTATTTTACAGTTTAAGCTTTGGCAAAAACGGCGGCACGCAGCGCGCAAATTTCGATAAATTTAGTGGCTTTGATACGACGCAAAATACAGGCGCGCTAGGGCAGGGCGCAGCGCAAGATGGGCAAATTTTAAGCTATGATACAAACGAGGGGCAGGTATTAAAAGCTGAAGTGGGCGAGGGCGGTAGCTCCGAAAGCAGTGATAGCCGCGCGAGCGCTATTTACGAGAGGTTTGAGTCCAAAACCGCCGAAAGAGAAGGCAGGGGCGAGAAGGACGGCGCAACCGGATCAAAATTTAACTTTCTAGCCGATCTGCAGAGCCTAGAGGATGAGCGCGCGGCGCTGCAAAAATCGGTGAAAAAGGCCGGTCTAATCGCCGCTGTCGTAGGGACCAGTGTGGGCGCACTAGTGGCGCGCTTTTGGGACGAAGTGGCGCCCGGCGTATTTTTCGGCATCTCCGTTTATGGCGTCGTGAGCGCTCTTTTGACGGCGAGCAAAAGACGGAATTTCAGATCAAATTTCAAAAGCAGGATCGTCGCGAGCATCGCAAAAAGCTTCGGGCTTAGCTACGACGAAAGCGGCGGGCTGGGGGCAGATGAGTTTTTTGAAATTTACGACTGCTACATAAACGAACAATCGAGCGAGGATATGATGAGCGGGGAGGTGCAGGGCGTGCCAGTGAGGTTTAGCGACTTTTACGCCGCCGAAAAAGTGCGCACCAAAAACGGCACTCGCACCGACGTAAAATTTCAAGGAGTGCTTTTCGTCGCGGACTTTCACAAAAGGCTTAGCTGCGAGGTGCGGGTATGTCACAAAAACTCGCGAAATCTGCGCAAATACGGGCAGCGAGCAAATATGGACGACGTGAAATTTGAGGAATTTTTTGATGTCTATACGACCGATCAGGTGGGCGCTAGATACGCTTTGACGCCGCTTTTGATGCAGCGACTGACGGAGGTCTATCTAAGGCTGGGCTCGCAGATAAACGCGGTGCTAAGGGAGGATAAAATTTACGTGGCGATCGAGACCTGGCGCGATAATTTCGAGCCTAGCATCGACTACTCGCTAAAGCAGGATACCACGATAGAGCTTTACGTAGATGAGATCGGTGCGCTTGTGGGTATCGTGAGCGAGCTAAATTTGAACCGCAAAATTTGGAGCGAATAAGGCAAGCGGCGGCGCGGAGTAAAATATTCGGAGGCGGCGGGCTACATACAGCCGCGACGGTGCAGATAGACAGGACAAAGCGCGCGGGATCGTAGGCTTAGCGGCACAGATGCGCCGTGTAGCTGAGCGTGGAAATGAATGCGTTGCGCGGATCGTGCGTTTAGGTGGACATGTGATCGCTCCTTTGCGCGAGCCGATCGAAAGATAGAGCGCGCGCGGCGTTCGTATAAGACTTTGCAAGCTACTTTGAGCCGATAAATTTTATAAATTCCCGCTCCGTTTAACGAGCGAGCGCTTGCGATTTATCATCGCTCGCACGGCAAAATTTTTACCGCGCGAGCAGTTTACATTAGAATTTTACTATCGCTTGAAATTTTATGCCGCCGCGCGCGACTTAAAATTTGCCGCAACGACCCGCGCTAGATTGCGTTTCGGCTCGGCTAAAATTTACTTCGCGGCTAAATTTGCCGCGCGGAAGCAAAACTTTACCGCTAGATCGATAAATTTAGCTACCTATAAAAGCGCTCGCCGCCACTTTTGACATTTACAGCCGCCGTTCGGCAAAGATACGGCAGGCTCGTAGCTGCGAAGTTGCAGGGCTTGATAATTGCCCTGCTAAATTAGACGGCGAATCAAAATTTATAACTTCCCGCCCTCGATTACGACGTTGTCAGCTTTGATGTCGTCGCCGTATACCGGCGCTAGCGTCGCATCGTAGTCGGCGTGGAAAAATTTCTCATCCGCGAGCTTTACGATTAGATCGTCAAGCCATTTGCGAAGCTCGTCGTTGCCCTTTTTGACCGCAGGCGCGATGACGTCCTGATCGCCTAGCGAGCGGATACCTACCTTAAAGCCAGGGTTTGATTTCGTCCACGCAAACAAAAGCGTATTATCATGCGCGATCGCATCGCCTCTGCCGTCCAGCATCGCACCGAAAGTCTCGGTATTTTGGTCAAATTTTAAAAGCTTGATTTCGGGATGGTTTTTCGTAAAATACAGATCCGCGGTCGTGCCTTTGTTGATTAAAAGCGTCTTATCCTTAAGCTGCGAAACGTCGGTGATATCGCCGTCCTTGCTCGCGACGCCGAGGGCTACCTTCATATACGGCAGCGCGAAATCTACGACCTCTTTACGCTCCGGCGTGACGGTGAAATTTGCAAGCGTGATATCGACCTTATCCGACGCCAAAAATTCCGCGCGATTGGCGGCCTCTACAAGCGCGAACTGAACCTTGCTCTCATCGCCCAAAAGCTCCTTTGCGATACGTTTTGCAAAATACACGTCATATCCCGCGTTTTTGCCCGCCTCGTCGATATAACCAAACGGCGGCTTATCGCCGAAAACCGCGATCCTTACCACGCCGCGCTTTTTAATCCCGTCGATATAACTTTGCGGCGCGGCGGAACCTTGCGCGGAATTTGAGGAGCCTTTGCCCTCGTCGTTGCAACCTGCGAAAAATAACGCAACTAAGATAAAAAGCGTGCTTAGCGTTTTTTTCATCTTTTCTCCTTTATTAAAATTTATTTTTTAAATTCGAACATATTTAAAAATTTCTTCGCGCGCTCGCTCTTTGGAGCGGTAAAGAACGCCTCCGGCTCATTAATCTCCACGATGCTTCCCTCATCCATAAAAACTATGCGATCGGCTACGGCGCGCGCAAAGCCCATCTCATGCGTTACGATTAGCATCGTCTGCCCCTCTTTGGCAAGATTTAGCATTACGTCAAGCACTTCGCGCACGATCTCTGGATCAAGTGCTGCGGTAACCTCGTCAAAAAGCATGATCTTGGGCTTCATCACAAGGCTTCGCACGATTGCGATGCGCTGCTTCTGCCCGCCGCTAAGCTCTTTGGGGTAGGCTCGCTCTTTATTTTCTAGTCCTACGATTTTAAGCCAGTGCTTGGCTAGCTCTATAGCTTGCTCGCGCGATACGCCTTGAACTTTCACGGGACCTAGGATGATGTTATTTAATACATTTAAGTGATCGAAAAGCTCGTAGCTTTGAAAGACCATGCCGATCTTTTGTCTGATCCTGCGCCACTCTTTGAAATTTTGATCGATCCGCTCGCCCTCGATTATAAAATTTCCGCTTTGTACCGGCTCTAACCCGTTTATCGTGCGAAGTAGGGTGCTTTTGCCGCAGCCGCTAGGGCCTAGGATCACAACGACTTCGCCCTGCGCGACGCTAAGGCTGACGTCCTTTAGCGCGTGCAGCTCGCCGTAAAATTTATTGACTTTGTCGATTTTTAAAATTTCCATCAGCTCCACCTGTTTTCTAATTTTTTCGAAAGCGCCGAGATCGGATAACAGATCAAAAAATATACGAAAAATATCGCTCCGTAGATGATTAGCGGCGCGTAATTGTCGCGGAAGACATTTACTTCGATGATCTGCTGTCCGACCTTGACGAGCTCGATGACGCCGATTAGCACGGCGATCGAGGTTGTTTTTATCATCCTGCTGAATAAATTTATCGTTGCGGGCACTAGGCGCCTCATCGCAAGCGGCAGGATCACGTAGAGATAAATTTGAGATCTGCTAAATGCGAGTGCTTCGGCGCTTTCGAACTGATGCTTAGGGATGCTAAGCACGGCGCCGCGCACCAGATCCATCATCTCAAAAATGCCCCAGACGCTAAAGACGATGATCGAAGCCGCGATATTCGAGATGTGGATGCCAAATGCCTTGCTCGCGCCGAAATACACGATGAATAGCCAAACGATGGGTGGCATGATGCGCACGATCTCTAGGCAAATTTTAAGCGGAATGTATAAGACTCTGCGCCCGGAGGCCATTAAAATTCCAAGTACCAAGCCTAGCACGAGCGAAACCGCGATCGAGATGAGCGCGATTTGCAGCGTGAGCCCGAGCCCGCCAAGAAGCCTGATTAAATTTTCGCCGCTTAAGAGTTCCATCGCTAGCCTCTCATATACGCAAGGCGCTTTTCAAGCAGCGTAAGTGCGAGCGAAAGCGGCAAGATTATGATCAGATACGAAACGCTTAGCATAAACAGCGCCTCGTTCGTCTTGTAATACAGCCCGATCACGTCCTTTGCGGCATAAACGAGATCGGCGAGTGCGACGATGCTAACGATCGAGGTTTCTTTGAGTAGAAATATGATATTTGCGCTGATGGAGGGTAGGGCGATCGCAAAGGCGCGCGGCAGCACGACGTAAAACACTATCTGCGCCTCGCTAAGGCCCAGGCTCATTGCGCTTTCGATCTGGGATTTTTTTATCGCCTCAAAACCGAGCCTAAAGCTCTCGCTCATATAGCTTCCGCCCAAAAACGCAAGACCTACGATCGCGCAGCTAAAGCCCGAAATTTGAACGCCCAGCTTCGGCAGGCCGTAGTATAGAAAAAATAGCTGAATTAAAAGCGGAGTGTTGCGAGATAGCTCGATATATGCGCTCACAAGCGGGCTTAGTAGCGGCAATCTTTTATATTTTATCAGCGTGCAGATAAAGCCGATTATGATGGATAGTAAAATCCCGTAAAATGCGAGCTTTAGCGTTAAAATTCCCGCCTTTACGAACATAGGGCTAAATTTAGCTATAAAATCAAAATCCATAAATTCTTCTTTCCATAAAATATGCGTATTATACAAATAACTGATTAAAATAGTATTAAATTAGAATTTTTTTATAAAAATTCCGAAAATTTAGGAGTTTAAAAATATATCTTATAAATATATTTAGTCCGAGCAGATACCCGGACTATAGAATTTTGACGGAATTTTACGAGTAAAAAATATACGCGTAGCCCGAGACCAAAATTGCAGAAACCACTGCTAAAATTCCGCCGCTTCGCACCATCTCTATTTGTCGGATACGTCCCGTGCCGAAAACCAAAGCATTCGGCGGCGTCGCTACCGGCATTACGAAAGCGCAGCTCGCGCCTACGCCGATGATAATCGTAAGAGTTTCTTTCGGTAGCCCCATTTGAGCCGCTACTCCCGCAAATACGGGCACTAAAAGCGCAGCGGAAGCGGTATTGCTGGTAAATTCCGTTAGGCAGATGATGAAGATCGCCGTTACAAGCAGTATGACATAGGTAGGCGCTCCGCCGAAAGTGTGCGCGACCAGATCGCCCAGTACCTTAGAAGCTCCCGAATCGCCCAAAACAGCACTTAGAGTAAGTCCGCCGCCGAAAAGTAGTAATACGCCCCACTCGGTGTTTTCTGCGATATCATGCCATTTGGCAAGCCCTAACACGACGATTGCGACTGCCGAGCAGATCGCGACGTAAGCGTCGTCTACTTTAAAGCCCGCAAGACCTGAAATTTGCTTCGAAAATATCCAGCCGATCGCCGTTAGAGCAAATACGACGATCGTAATTATACGCTTACGCGTCCAAGGGATATGCTCCAGATCCATCTTTATTTTATGGCTTAAATTCGGCTTGAAAATTACATAAAGTACCAAAAGCATTATCGGTAGCATCACCAACATTAGCGGTAAACCTACCTTCATCCAGTCCGCGAAGCTATAGTGTAGCGCCTGTGCCACGATCAAATTCGGCGGTGAGCCTACGAGCGTGCCGAGACCGCCGATACTCGCCGAATACGCGATACCTAAAAGCAAAAATACGAGCGTGCCGCGGTCTTTACTCTCATCCATATTGGCGCAAATTCCAAGTGCGATCGGAAGCATCATCGCCGCAGTCGCGGTATTTGAAACCCACATCGAAAGTATCGCGGTAGCAAGGCAGAT
>NZ_CALHHT010000082.1 GCF_938031315.1 uncultured Campylobacter sp. | reverse complement strand
GATCGAGCCCGTGGATATGGATGTTGAAATTTAGAGCTTTGCTTTTAAATTTACGGTTCGTAAAATTCGCGATATAAATTTAAAATTCTAGAATTTCGCTATGTAAAATTCTATCTTTGGAATTTACTCGCGGCAATGTTTTCTCTTAAGGGGGATGGGCTCTACTTACTCTGTGCTTCGCTTGCGCTCGCAAGAAACCCCGCCAGGCTAAGAGCCTTGCGTCGCTACGCTCGTTTTACAAGGAGCCCCCTTAAATTCCTAACCTCTGGCATGCTCAGGGGGGCGACTCCGTCTGCGTTAAAATTTAATATGACCTGGATTACTACATTAGGAATTTTAAGTATGTTTGTTTCATTAGACTAAAACTCAGGCGTAGCCTGTACCGCTTAAAGCGTCGTCGGAGGATGGGTGGGGCTTGTGGGCGAGCAGAGCAATGCGGTGCTGTGGGACAACGCCGCCTCTGCGAGAAGTGTGACCTCGCAATTGGGGCCCCCTTTCCGCCCCAATAGAAACATATCACGGATTAAAATTTAAACGGAATTTCATTTTGTAATAAATTTAAAATTTCTCTATGTAGAATTTGCCTCTAGAATTTGGGGCGTGGCAGCGTTTTCTCTTAAGGGGAAAGGGGCGCTACTTGCGAGGCGCTCCCCTTCCCCCTTAAAATCCCCCAACCCCTTGGCACGCTCAAAGCGCGAGCTACGCTCGCGCTAATTTTAAGCTGCGGTTGGCGGCGTAAAATTTGGCTAAAATTCTGCGTTCAGCTCGCCGTTACGCCTCGCGCATCTCCTCTGCTAGGCGCTTTTTATAGGCGTATTTAAAATAAGATGACAAAGCTGGCGGCCATATTAGCGCTAAACCTATCGCTAACACCACGCTAGCCCAGCGCAAGAGTACCGAAAATATTTCTGCATAGTTTGCCGTATTGATATCAAACCATGCCACTGGCATGAAGTTTTGGATTGCGATTAAATATATGAGAGCACTTGTTAGCATGGCGGGTAGAAAATAATTCAAGACATTTAATTTTTGGTAGTTTATATCCGCGGTAAGATATCCTACCACACACGCAATAAAAATAAATGAGTATAAAGTAGCGCGCAATATTGCTAGGCGTTGTAACCCGAGAGCTTGATTGTTGGCGTTATCATCGTTTATGTTTTGATTATTTTTGTTTGAGTACCCTGCGACAAAAGCAAAATGTGCACCTATCACCACAAAGCAAACGCATTGCGTAAAATCGTAAAGTAAACAAATAGAAAACCATTCCAATATATCTAAATCATGGTAGTCTTGAAGCTTCTCACTTACCAGATAAAGCCCTGATATTCTTATTACACAAAACATTGCCGCGAGCAAAATCGGATGTAGCGCAAGCCTGCCGCTTCGCAAATCGGAGAGTAAATTTTTAAAATATCTCATGCTTTCCCTTTAAAATTCCGCGGAATTTTACTAGCTCTCCATTATTTTAAGGCGTAGTTCGGAGCTGAAATTTTAAAGCCACTTTGCTCGTTCATTGCTAGGATCCGTTTCGTTGCCGATCGCTTCGTAGCGCGAGTAGTAAAACTTCACAAACTCCCGCACCTGCGCCTCGCACGGCAGATACACGCCGCCGCTAAGCTCCGCAAAGCGCGATAAAAATTCCGCCGCGTCCTTTTTGCCGCAATAAAGCCGCGCCAGATCCTCGTAGTTTTGCAGGCACGCAAACTTAAAGCTCTCGTAGCCCGCGCGGTCAAATTTAATCGCCAGACGCCCGCGTTCAAATTTCAAAACGCCCGATGCAAAAAGCAAGCTCAGATGTATCAGAGCCTCGCAGTAGTAGGGTTTGAGCTCCTCCACCCGCTGCCACGCGATGAGCCCCACGGCGCGGCGGATCAGCTCATCCAGCACCGGCAGGCAAAATTCCGCCTCCTCGTGGAAAAAGAAGCTCACGAGCCCGCCCGTAGTCGCCTTGTACTCCTCGATGAGCTTAAAAAGCCCCGAGCGGTTCATGCGCGCCTCGGTGTCCGCGTCGATGAAAAATATATGCCCGAACTCGTGCCCGATCGTCGATATTTCGTAGACGCGGCGCCAAATTTGCGGCTTTTTAAATAAAATTTCGCGCCCGAAATTTAGATAGTGGAGGTCGAAAATTTCGCCGCTTAGCCGCATAAAAGGTCTAGCTTTGGCGCTTTCATAGACGAAATTTACGAAGGCGAAAATTTTCTTACCGCAGTTGGTGCTTACAAATTCGTCGTTGGGTACGACCTGCGCCGAAAAGAGCCCGTTAAGATCGGCTCCGTAGTAGATCAGCGGCGCGCAGACGTAAAGCTGAGTTTTGGCGATGTTTGAGAGCACGAGCGAGTGCATGACGGCGTTGTTTGCGCCGATTTTTTCATACGCGCGCTCAAAGCTCTCGCTTACGCGCGCTTTAAATTCCTCCGCGCTAAACTCATACGCGCCTGCAAGTCTGACGTCCCATTCCAGCGCGACTGCGTGCGTGTAGGCGTCCTCGTAGTATTCGAGCGGATGCCCGATCTGAAGCGGCGTTTTTATATCCATCCACGCGATCTCCGCATCCCGCCACGCGCCGATCACCGCGCTAGCGTCCTTTTCGCAAAAGGCCTGTTTGAGCTTGCCTAGATACGCGATGTAGGCTAGTTCGCTCTCATCTTCTGCAAGCATCACGAGGCGCTCTAAAAGATCGCTAAATTCACTCTGCAGCTTTGCCGTCTCATCCGCAAAGGCTACGGCGTAGGGAACCATTTGGGATTTGCCGTCGCGCTGCACTACTGCGCCGTAGCAACGCTCGCAGATCTCGCCGTGAGGCGTGCGCATAAACAGCTCCTCTTGCAGCAAAAATTCCTTCGCCTGCGCAAGCGAGCTAAATTCCTTTTCCCAGCGCTTGTTCGTGCCTTCGATGATTAGGGCTTGCCAGCTTTTTTGCATATCGCTTAGCACGAGCCCGATGTGGTGCACGCCCTTTAAAAGCTCCAGATAAAAGGGCTGCAAAATCCCCTGCGCGCCCGCTTCGGCGATGAGCGCTGCGTGCATGCCCTCGTGTATTTCGCGCGTGAAATCATACATTTTGCTCTTTAGCTCGCGCTGCCGCGCCTCATCGTAGCCTAAGCGGCGGAATTCTTGCAGCAGCGGATCCTCTTTGAGATCGACTATGCGTCGCAATACGGCGATGCGCGCAGTATCGCCAGACTCAAAGCCGCAAATTTCCAGCCCGCGCGCGATCAGCTCGGCGTGCGGCTCGTCGTAGAGGGCGTTTAGTCGCGCCTTAGCGCTCGCTGCCATCTCGCTAAGTTTTACAAAATCGTTCATCGCGTATCCTTTTTGCCGTTTTTATCGTCTTTTTACGAGCGGAATGTGTCTGCTTCGAGAGCTAAATTCCATCCTCGCATCCGCTTAAAATTTTAAAATTTCGGCATAGATTTTTGCCGATTGTATCGAAAAAGTGTTAAATTTGCGCGGTTAAAATGCGAGATTTTTAAATTTAAGGAGTAAAAATGAGCGATTTAAACTTAGACGATTTCGGCGAGCCGCGTATCAAGGTCGTAGCGCTGCCTAAGGATACGAATAGCTCGGGCAATATTTTCGGCGGCTGGATACTAGCGCAGATCGATTTAGCGGGCGCGACGGCGGCGCGCGAGATAGCGCCCGAGCGGGTCGTGACGATCTCGATGCAGGAGGTAACTTTCAAGCAGCCCGTATTTATCGGCGATGTCATCAGCTGCTACGCAAAAGTACTAAGCGTGGGAAATACCTCTATCCGCGTGCAGATCGAGGTCGCAGCGCTACGACTGGGCGAGGATGGATTTCGCGAGTGTCTGCACGTAACCAGCGCGATCGCAACCTACGTAAGTGTGACCAAATCAGGCCAAAAAAAGCCGATCAGCGCAGAGATCAAGCGGCTACACGGATTTTAAAATTTCTCAGACTTTAGTTTTAGCTCAAGGAATTTTAGCGTCAAGCTTATAACGCGAAAATTCTTATGTGAGATAAGCTTAGTGCACAGAACTTGCTGCGTAAAATTTTATAATTTTAAGCGCGGAATTTTGCTGTGCAGTATTTTGGCGGAAAATCTCGCAGACAGAATTTTAGAATTTTAGAATTTTAGAATTTTAGAATTTTAGAATTTTAGAATTT
>NZ_CALHHT010000081.1 GCF_938031315.1 uncultured Campylobacter sp. | reverse complement strand
GAGATAATCGAGAAATTTCGCCTTCCAAAAAGCCTGATCGTGCGAACGGAGGGAAACGAGGAGTAAGCGCTGCGGATAGCAAGCTGCGCGGTAAGCTCTATATGGATCGCGAAGTAAAGTTTATATATGAACAATAAATTTGAAGTGCCAAAACATGAGTGACAAGAAATTTTGCGATTTATTGAAAAAAGTTTATTTTGGCGTGAGTGGAATGAATTCCCGCGCGTATTTTTAAGTAGAATTTCTTATCGCATCAGACATTGCGGAAACGTTATACCATATATTTATGCCCCTTTTAATGAATTTTTATATGCTTTATTTAGTTGAAAAAATGTAAAAAATAAAACTAGCGCCAAGATAATTCCGCTGAATAAAAAGAGTTTTTGTTCAAAGAAATTTTGCCTAAGATCAACTTCGATGATTACTTTATTATCACAATCTCCAAATTCTACGATATGAAGATTTATCATTTTTAAGATTACGCATTTATTATTAATGTATCTACTAAATATAAAATCACAAAAGTATTTTTCTTCATAGTCGTATTTATTTGTATCAATATGAAAGTCGATAAATTCCCAAGAAAAGATTTTGCCATTTCCCGCTACAGATATCTTGCAACCATTACCGCTTTTATAACTATGAAATCTGGAAAATTTCTCTACTGTTCCGGAAAAAATATATGGATTCCGCAAGGACTTCTCACTAGGTACAACTGCATAAGCAGCCAAAAAACATATAGGCATAAAAACCATAGAAAACATGGCAATCATTGCTAAAAAATTATGCTTTTTGGCAAAGCCGAATTTGATTAGATCATTACAATAATCCACGTAACGAAGCGGATTTTTCATTATGTTCCTTTAAATAAACATAGATGGTAGCCCAAAAAGCGCATGCTATCGCAAGTTCGGTAATTAGACTTAGCGGCTACCCTCGATATCCGCAAAGTGCGAATGGGCGCACAAAATCTAACTGCATTTTCATTAAATTTCAAATTATATTTACGATATATTGTATTGTGCGGCGGATTAAATGCTGCTTAATATTTTTATTACAAATGCGAAATAAAAAGCCTAGAAACAAAGGTTTGTACGAGCTAGCTTCTACATCGCGATTATCAAATACCTTTTCTTGCGGCCTTCTTAATATTTAAGACCGCTATCTTTCGTAGTAAAATAAATTTTTACATTCGAAAAAATAGGCAAATCTTGTAAATTCTCTAGTTCTACCTTATACATACCTTTTTGTAAGGGCGTGCAGGCGATCGTCGCACTATATGCGTCATAGTGTTTCTCGCCCCTATAAATACTCGTTTGCATATACGCGGGGCGTAAATTCCTCACCTCTGCAAACACGGGTTTTAACTTATAATAAAAATACTCCTTTCTGCGTCCAAATTTATTCGGCTCATTATCTATTTTGTATATCTTTAGACTTAGCGGTATTTTGGTACCGCGCAGCAGCGTTTCGTTCACGTCGTATTCCCCTCCTATATACGTATTTGCGAACTCATCATCCAAGAGCTTCATATCTCTATCGTAATCGTATGAGACAAAATCCAAAGTAAAATATCTACAAATTTTATCATCTTTGTTATTTATATATAATTCCGCTTTATTGCCGGCTTTAGTTAAATTTATATCGGTAAATTCCATAGGAATGCGCGGCTTAATTATCAAATAATTTATAAGCTCCTCCGCCACATAACAAAACAAAATAGACGCCGCTATTATAAAAATAAATTTTAATACTCTCATATTGCTCCATTTATAGGCATTTTAGCGGATTTATCCTTTCGTTTTAAGCATAATAGATTTTATTCACATTCATGAATATATGGATCTTTTAGGGTAAATTCGCCATGATTTCCCAACCAAAATTTTGCAT
>NZ_CALHHT010000080.1 GCF_938031315.1 uncultured Campylobacter sp. | reverse complement strand
TATGACGTCGCCGCTAAAGATCACGCCGTCCACTTCGATCATACAGCTACCCGGCGTATGTCCTGCAAAAAGGCTAAATTTAACGTTAAAGCCCGCTATTTCAAGGCTTTGCTCCTGTCCTTTTACGAGTACGTCCGCCTCTATGGACTCCGGCATCGTCTCAAAAGGATCCGCTCGCAGCATAAAGGCGTCGCTTTCGTGGATATAAATTTTAGCGCCCATTCTTTGCAGCTTCGCGTCGTCGTAAACGTGATCGTAATGCCCGTGCGTATTCAAAACCGCCGCGATCTTTCCCGTATTTTGCATCACCCAATCAAAGCTGCCCTCGCCAGGATCGATCACCAAATCGCCCTGCTCGCCCTTTAGAATGTAGCAATTCGTCGCGTATTCACCGAAAGCTTTTTTTAAAATTTGCATTTAAATCCTCCTTTTAAGCTTAAATTAAAGCCGTAATTTAGCCAAAAATAGTTAAAATTCGCACAATTTAACGTAAAATTTTAAGGCTAAATATTATGTTTTTGGACGATTTGCTGCCGCAACTGACCGATTTTTTATCGGAGAGACTCGATGAAACGGGCGCGGACGCCTTTGTAGTGGGTATCAGCGGTGGGCTTGACAGCGCCGTGGTTTCTGCGCTTTGTGCGCTTACCGAGATCCCCACTTACGGGCTTATCCTACCTAGTGCGGGTTCAAATTTAGAAAATATGGCAGACGGCATCTTTCACTGCGAATCCTTTAATATCCCCTACGAAATCCAAGAGATCGCGCCATTTGTAGAAAATTTTACCGCTTTAAATCCCGGTGCAAGCGCTCTTCGCATCGGAAATTTCGCCGCGCGAATACGCATGAGCTTGCTTTATGATTACAGCGCGCAAAAACGCGGCGTAGTCGTAGGCACGAGCAATCTTAGCGAGCGGATGCTCGGCTACGGCACGATCTACGGCGATCTGGCCTGCGCGTTTAATCCGATCGGAGAAATTTTTAAAACCGATCTGTTTAAATTTGCAAAAATTTTATGCATAGACGATGCGATCATCAAAAAAGCCCCGAGCGCCGATCTATGGGAAAATCAAAGCGATGAGCGCGAGCTTGGATACAGCTACGAGATCTTAGATAGCGTGCTAAGAGATATTTTTTCGCACGAAACGCTGCGGACGAAATTTCGCTCAGGCGAGCAAATAACCGCAAACGATCTAAAATATCTGCAAAACTCGCGCCACAATCAAGAGCTGGTGAAATTTATCGTCCGTAGAATTCTTAAAAATAATTTTAAGCTTCGCGCGCCCGCGGTCGCCCGCATAGAGCCCGCACACTAAGGAGAGATTTATGAAAGAGATACCGTTTTATAAGGCTCAAATCGATAAAAAAGAGGAAGACTTAATTAAAAGCGCCCTCTACAACAGCGATATAAGATATAGCGAAATTTTTGAAGAGGATATTTGTAAATATTTCGGCGTAAAGCACGCCGTATCTACCACGAGCGGCACGACGGCGCTGCATCTGGCGCTTTGCGCAATGGATATTAAGCGCGGAGATAAAATTTTATGCTCCGTAAATTCCTTCCCCAACGTCGCCGAAGTGATCCGCCACTTCGACGCAGAGCCCGTTTTCGTAGATATCGATCCGATAAGCTTTAACATTACGAGCGAAAGCCTTGCTCGCACGATAGATCAGAACCGCCACAAGAAGCTAAAATGCGCTTTCATCTCGCACATCGCAGGGCTTGCTGCGGATATAGACGCCATCAGCGAGGTCGCCAAAAGCGAAAATATCATCCTTATAGACGATGCGTGCCGCGCTATGGGCGCTACCTATAAGGGCGCAAAAATCGGAGCGCTTAAAAGCTCGCTCATATCGTGCTTTCAGATCAATCCTCAAGCGCAAGACGCGATCTCTACGGCGGGCTTTTTCGTCACGAACGACGATGAGATAGCAAGCGCCGCGCAAATTTTAAGAAACGGCGGCATCGTAGGGGACGCCTTTTACAAAGACGGCAATATGTCCTTTACCTACGACGTCGATCGCATCGGTCAAAAATATGATCTTAACGCTATAAATTCCGCCTACGCCATCGCTCAGTTTGAAAAAACCGACGCCTTTATAAAGCGCCGCAAGCAGATCGCCGCAGCGTATCGCGAGCAGCTCGCAAACTGCCCTCACGTGACGCTTCCAAGCGACAGCGAGGGGCATAGCTATACTCAGTTCATCGTAAAGATCGACAAAAACCGCGACGATTTCGCCAAAGCGCTGATCTCGCGCGGAGTGAGCGTTTCGCTGCACTATGTGCCGGTGCACCTGCTAAGCTACTATAAAAGCAAATATAATTACAAGGTCAATGATTTCCCGAATGCGCTTAAAAACTATCAGCAAATTTTATCCCTGCCGATCTACACGGCGCTTAGCGACGACGATGTGAGCTACATCTGCGAGCAGATCAAAGAGATAGCGCAAAATCGTGTTTAAACTCCTAATCGAGCGAAACCTATACGACCCGAGCCCCGCATGGCTTGCGCTAGGGGTGATTTTAGCGCCTCTTTCGCTACTTTATACGCTGATCGTCTGCCTAAAAAGGCTCTTTGCTAAGCCGCAAAAATTTAAAATTCCAATAATCAGCGTCGGAAATTTAACCCTCGGCGGCAGCGGTAAAACCCCGCTAGTGCGGGCGCTTTTTAAAGAATTTAACGGGGGGCTCAAAACCTGCATCATCCTTCGCGGATACGGGCGCAAAAGCAGAGGCTTGCTCGAAGTAGCGCTTGGCGGACGGGTACTTTGCGACGTGCGGCAAAGCGGAGATGAGGCGATGGAATACGCGCTGTTTCTGCGCGGCGCAAACGTGATCGTCAGCGAAGATCGCGCCGCAGGGATTTTGCGCGCGCAAACTCTCGGCTTTGAGCTGGTGATCTTAGACGACGGATTTTCTAAATTTAATATCTCTAAATTTGATATCTTGCTAC
>NZ_CALHHT010000079.1 GCF_938031315.1 uncultured Campylobacter sp. | reverse complement strand
GGTTTAGTATGAAAATTTCGGGTCGCGAATACGACTTTCGTATCTCGACGCTGCCTATCATCAACGGCGAATCTACGGTTATGCGTATCCTTGATAAATCCAAGGTTATCATTAGCCTAGAAAAACTCGGCATGCACCCGGATAGCTTTAAGAAATTTAATAACGCTATGAAGGCTCCATATGGTATTATCTTGGTCACCGGACCTACGGGAAGCGGTAAGTCTACGACGCTATATGCAGCGCTAAACGATATTAAAAATATCGATACTAAGGTTATTACCGTAGAAGATCCGGTTGAGTATCAAGTAAATTTGATCCAACAAGTCCAAGTTAACGAAAAAGCAGGTCTTACCTTTGCTTCAGCATTGCGCTCGATCTTAAGACAAGACCCCGACATCATAATGATCGGTGAGATCCGTGATCAAGAGACCCTTAGGATCGCGATCCAGGCTGCTCTTACTGGACACTTGGTTTTCTCAACCCTACACACCAACGACGCCGTTAGTGCGATCCCGCGAATAGTGGATATGGGTATAGAGGCCTACCTCATAAGTGGTGCGCTCATTGCAGTAGAGGCACAGCGTCTCGTGCGAAAGCTTTGCCCGCACTGCAAGCAGCCTACGAATCTACCTAAATCGATGCTTGATCAGCTGAAGGAATTCTTGCCTGAAAAATACACATTTTTTAAGGCCGTAGGTTGCGATCAATGCGGTCAAACGGGCTACATGGGGCGTGAGATGATTAGTGAAATTTTACCTATTACCGATAGAATGCAGAGCTTGATCGCTAGCGGCGGCTCAAAAGACGATATGCGCGCCTTGGCGAAGGAGGAGGGTTTTATAGATATGTTTGAAGACGGTGTTATACGTGCTGCGCGCGGAGTAACTAGTATAGAAGAAATTTATAGGGTGGCTAAACAATGAAAAAGCAATTAGAAGTTGAATACAACGCCAAGGGCGCAAGAAGGAAGATGTTTTTGCAAGCCAGCGATAAAGTGCAAGCAAACAACCTCATGAAGCAGCGCGTAGGCGGGACGATCGTAAAAAGAGGTGAAACCCAAGTCGTAGCCAATACGGGCGGCGATTTTAAGGCGCAGGTTTCGCGCATGCTAGGTGGTAGCGGAAGAGTTAGAACACTGCCGTTAGTAGCGTCGATCCGTCAGCTTTCGGTTATGACAAATGCCGGAATTTCAATTCATGACTCGATCAAAGAGGTTGCAAGGGCGGCAGAGGATAAGACGCTAAAAGAGATTTTTAGCGCTATGAACGATGATCTTAACGCAGGTCTTAGCTTGACAGAGTCTACGGAGAAATTTAGAGGTCAGCTCGGTGATGTCGTCGTTGCGATGGTAAGCCTTGGTGAAGCAACCGGTAATATGGCAGAGTCTCTAGCCAAGCTTGCCGCTATGCTTCAAGAGCTTTGGGAAAACCAGCGTAAATTTAAAAAGGCAATGCGCTATCCGATGATCCTTATGATCGTTATGGCTATTGCGTTTACAGTCTTGATGATGTATGTCGTGCCGAAATTCCGCGAAATTTTCGAGGAGCTTGGTGCGGATCTGCCGCTACCTACTAGAATTTTGCTCGGTATCGAAAGCACGCTTAATAATTATGGAATTTTCGTATTAGCGGCCATTATACTTACTATCGTAGGGCTTAGATGGGCGTATCGCAATAATGATGAGTTTAAAAAGGGTTTTGACAAGACAATTTTAAAGGTCTATCTATTCGGCAAGATCATATTTTTCTCGACCATGTCACGATTTATGCTGATTTTTACAGAGCTCGTGCGAGCGGGAATTCCTATTGCGGATGCGCTGGATACAGCCGTTTTAATGGTAGATAACCATACCTTAAAAGAGAAGCTCGCTACCGTAAAGATCGCCGTACAGCAAGGCGTGAGCCTAACCGAGGCGTTTAACAACACCGGGCTTTACGAGAGCATGCTTATTCAGATGATCAGTGCGGGCGAGCAGGCCGGTAACCTCGATAAGATGCTTGGCAACGTCACGGATTATTATAAAGAGAAATTTGACGATATCATCGATAATATCTCAAGCTACGTCGAGCCGATCATGCTATTTTTTATGGCGGGCATGGTTCTTCTTTTGGCTTTGGGTATCTTTATGCCTATGTGGGATCTGGGCAAAGCCGTCAAAAACTAACCCCTTTAATTCCGCGTCTGCAAGGGCGCGGAATTTTATCAAAGCATTAAAATTTCATCCTTCAAATAAAATTTTAACCTTCGTTTGGCTAAAATACCGCTTTAAATTTAAGGATCAATCATAGTTAAAGAAATATATTTTATCGTCGTATCGGCTATCATAATATTTTTTGGGCTTGCTACTATTGCGCCCGATTCCGCGCTTGTAGGCAGCGCAGGCAATGCCATCCGCTCGTTTAATACCCAGCTATTCGGCTATTTTGCATACATCTATCCGCTATTTTTGCTTGCCTTGGCATACGTAGCCTATAAGCATTTTCGCGGTTTTGACTTTAGATTTTTTGAGTTTAGCATCGGCGCGATTTTACTATTTTTTACCATTTTGATGGTGCAGTCGAGTCTCTTTGGCGCTAGCGGCGGAGCAGTCGGCAGCTTTGCAGTGGACGGACTTAGGCGCATGATCGGAAGC
>NZ_CALHHT010000078.1 GCF_938031315.1 uncultured Campylobacter sp. | reverse complement strand
ATCCTAGCTTCGACATCGGCGGGTTTGATGCGGCGCATAAGCTCTTGATCTTAGCTAGCATCGCATACGGCGTGCACGGAGATCCTGAAGATATCCTAATCGAGGGGATCGAGGAGATCACACAGGAGGATATCTATTTTGCGCGCGAATTCGACTTCATAATCAAGCTGCTTGCGGTAGCTAAGCGCGCGTGCGACAACAAAGTCGAGCTGCGCGTCCATCCTGCGCTCATTTCAAAGGATCAAATGCTCTCAAAAGTCGACGGCGTGATGAACGGCGTGAGCATCTACGGAGACTGCGTCGGCGAGAGTATGTATTACGGCCCCGGCGCGGGCGGTAGCGCTACGGCAAGTGCGGTTATAAGCGATCTCATCGACATTGCGCGCGATAACAAAAATCCGATGCTCGGCTATAAAATTTTGCCGAGCGAAAATTTTATGCAAATTTTGCCTAGCGAGCAGATCCGCACGAAGTATTATTTCAGGCTGCGCGTGCGCGACGAAAAGGGCGTGCTTGCGAAGCTTACGAACATTATGAGCTTAAACGATCTTTCGATCGACAGCTTTTTGCAAAAGCCGAAGCTCAAAACGGATGAGGAAGTGACGCTGTTTTTCACGACGCATACGTGCTGTGAGAAGGACATAAAGCGCGCTATAAGCGTGATCGGCGGCGAAAATTTTATTACGCAAAAGCCTTTTATGATCAGGATCGAAAGCTAAGTTGAGCTTAAAAGAATATCTTTTCGGCTTTGCCTGCGAGGACCGTGCGGCGGAATTTTTACGCAGCGAAGGGTTTGAAATTTTAAAGCGAAATTTCCGCTGTCGCTTCGGCGAGATCGACATAATCGCGCGTAAGGGCGGGATTTTGCACTTTGTAGAAGTAAAAGCTACGAGCGGCGATTATGACGCCGCAGAGCGCGTGACTGGCGTCAAGATGGCTAAAATTTTAAAGGCGGCGGAATTTTATCTGATGAGCTGCGATACGGACGAGCCGTGGCAGATCGACGTCGTGGAAGTTTATCCAAAGCAGATAAAATTTATCGCCAACATATCTTTTTAAATTAGAATTTTTATTATTTATTTAAGATAGTTAACTATAATCCGCAGAATTTTAACACAAGGAGAACATTATGGGAAAGTATATAGAGCTTACTTCGGAGAATTTCGATGTTACTAAAGAGGGTGTCGCGCTAGTCGATTTTTGGGCGCCTTGGTGCGGACCGTGCCGTATGATCGCCCCGATCATCGAGGAGCTTGCGAACGATTACGACGGCAAGGCTAAAATTTGCAAAGTAAATACCGACGAAGCGCAGGATCTTGCGGTGCAGTTCGGCGTCCGCTCGATCCCTACGATTCTATTTTTCAAAGACGGCGAGCTAAAAGCTCAGCTCATCGGCGCGCAATCTAAGCAGATCATAGCCGACAAACTAAACTCGCTTCTGTAAATTTTAAAAGGGCGGCTTTCGCCCTTTTCCCTTCCACTCATCGTTTTATTAATTAAATTCGTAAATTTAATACCTGCGGCTTTACTTAATAAAATAATTAAGGAGAAAAAATGTTAGATTTAGCAATTATCGGCGGCGGCCCTGCGGGGCTAGCGGCGGGGCTTTATGCTACAAGAGGCGGTTTAAAGGACGTCGTGATGTTTGAGATGGGGATGCCCGGCGGGCAGATCACCTCAAGCTCTGAGATGGAAAACTATCCCGGCGTCGCCGCGGTAACCGACGGGATGAGCTTTATGGCGCCTTGGCAGGAGCAGTGCTTCCGCTTTGGCTTAAAGCATGAGATGGTGCGCGTGCTGCGCGTCTCAAAAGACGGCGACGGAAATTTTACGATCTATCTCGAGGGCGATCAAACACGACGCGCGCGTGCCGTTATCGTCGCTACGGGCTCTACTCCGCGCCGCGCGGGGATTGAGGGCGAGGATGAGTTTTTCGGTCGCGGCGTCAGTACCTGCGCGACCTGCGACGGATTTTTTTACAAGGGCAAAGAGGTTGCCGTTCTCGGCGGCGGCGATACGGCGCTAGAAGAAGCGCTGTATCTAGCTAAAATTTGCTCTAAAGTCTATCTGATCCACCGCAGGGATGAGTTTCGCGCCGCGCCTTCGACCGTGCAAAAGGTGCGCGAAAGTGAGAATATTGAGCTCATCACAAACGCGCTTGTAGAGCAGATCAAGGGTGATGCAAGCGGCGTAACTGGCGTCGTAGTCAAGGATAAAACAAGCGGCGCCGCGCGCGAGCTGCAGCTGCCTGGGATCTTCGTATTCGTGGGGCTTGACGTGCGAAACGAGGTGCTAAAAGACGAAAGCGGCAAGTTTATCTGCGACATCACGCCGGGCGGACAGGTCGCGGTAAATTTAAAGATGCAAACAAGCGTACACGGGCTATTTGCGGCGGGCGATATGAGGCAGGATGCGCCTAAGCAGGTCGTTTGCGCGGCAGGTGACGGCGCGGTTGCCGCACTTAGCGCGATCGCGTATCTGCAAGGACACGATAAATAAGCTTGTATTCGGCGTAAATTCCACGGCGCGGCGGGCGAAACTGCTTTCGCCGCGCTTTAAATTTAAAATCACACCTGAAATTTTGAATGAAATTTTGATATAAAAAAGGCGGCTAAATTTTAAAATTTCATC
>NZ_CALHHT010000077.1 GCF_938031315.1 uncultured Campylobacter sp. | reverse complement strand
CAAACGCATATCTGGAGCGCATTGCGGGCGAAATCATCGCTGATCTGCTCTCAAAGCGTATCGTCGGAAAGAAAGGCGGTAGATTCAGCGTTGTCGGCATCGAACCGCTGGACGGGACGAACGCACACGGCGTAGATGCAGAATTTTTAAGCAAAAAAATTAGAATTTCGCTGCTGCATTCGGGCAAAGCTGTCGTCACCGACGCTCCGAGCAAAGATGAGCTAATCTTCAGCAACGATGGCTTTAGGCGCACCGATCACACCGTAGGAACGGGCTCGATTTATGAGCCGGATTATATTTTAATCGGCAAAATTTCACCGGCCTCGGAGCAAAATCCGCCGTCCGCAAAAGGTAAAAAAGCCTTGGCACAGGCGGACGATGCCCTATTTTTAGAGCTTTTCTTGATCGATACGCAGAACAACAAGAGCGTGTGGAAATATAAAAAAGCGCTTCAAAAGCAAATTTAAGGAATTTTTCGCTAAACTCACGGTTTATTTTTTTGAAAGGCGGTGAGGAAAGTGCCTGGAGTAAAGGTATATCCGAACGAATCATTTGACGAAGCTTACAGACGCTTTAAGAAGCAGACCGATCGTAACCTAGTCGTTACCGAGGTTCGCGCGAGACGATTTTTTGAGCCGATGACGGAAGTCCGCAAAAAGCAAAAAATTTCAGCTCGCAAAAAGATGCTTAAACGTCTTTACACGCTACGTCGCTACGAGTCACGCTTGTAGCAGTCTGCGCGGATTTGTAAATTTTAAATTTGCAGATCTGCGCGAAATTTTATCTCACATCTTTTTAAATTTACAGCCTGCTTGAAATTTTACCCGCCCCGACAGCGCCGAAATTCCACTTTAAAATTTTAAAATTTACCTAATTAAATTTACCCGCCTTTGTGCGGCGCCTGCTTTATACGACATATCCGCCCGCAAGCCGCTAAATTTTGAAATTTATTTTTACCTATTAGTTTTTTAGATATACTTCTGCATAAATTTCAAGGAGCGAATATGGATTTAAACGACTACCTGCACACCAGAGATCAGCAGCCCGTAAACCCGCAAGAAAAAGAGATCGCGCTCATCAAATACACCTTCATCGCAGCCTGCGCGCTTAAAGCGCTCGCAGAGCTGGTGCTGCTTGCGATGGGCACCTACGGCGGCTTGGGCGTATTGCTAAGCACCGCGGCGCTCGTGCTTTTTATCTTTAGCGTGTACAACGCCGCGGGGCTCTGCGCGAGCAAAAGCCTCTTTCGCAACGCCATAATCGGCTTTGCGGCGATATTTGCGGGCGTTTTATTATTCATATTTTTAGCGGGCGGCATCATCGCTCACATACTGCTTGCGCTCGGGCTTCTCGCGTCATTTGCGTTTTTCTTCAGATTTTACCAAGAGCTTGGCGATAGCAGCGCCGTTTCGCTGTTTTTCTACTGCTTCGTCTCGCTCGTACTTTCCGCGCTTGCCACCGCCTTTTTGGCGCGATTTTCCGTGCCCGCCGCTGCCTTGATAAATCTCGCCGCTCTGGTGCTCAACGCCTACGCAATGTTTAGCGTGACAAATTTCGCCCACTCCTACCGCGACTACGGACTGCGCGGCAAATTTTAAGACGCGAAAAGGCGCCTATACGAAAGAAGCGAACCCGCGATGAAATTTAAAGATAAAATTTTAAAATTTCATCGCCGCAGACCCTCTGCGCGGATAAATTTAAATCTAAATTTTAAAATTTAAAGGAACAGATCGTGGTTGGTTTTAGACGCATACTTTACGCGCTGTTTTGCGGGGCGCTGTTTTGCGGCGTACTTTACGGCGAAAATCCAAAT
>NZ_CALHHT010000076.1 GCF_938031315.1 uncultured Campylobacter sp. | reverse complement strand
TTCAACATTAGAATTTGACTTGCCGGAAGCAGCCTTAAGCTTTCTAATCGTCTCATCGCACTTAGTCCAAATTCGCTCCAAATCTTCCCTGCTTATTGAGCCGCAGTTATCAAGCCAGTTGCTAAACGATACGCCGCCATTAACGCCAAATTGCCAGTTTATCAGGGCTGCGCTTAGCATACCTAGTAAATAAGCGCTAACAAGCGCGTCGTCTTGATTTAAAAATTCGCTATTTTTGATTAGCTCTTTAATCAGCTCCTTTTTATCGGTTAAATTTTCCAAATCACACTCCTTTTGAAACACTAGTTTTTTATTTAAGACATCGATTTCATTAAAAAAATTTTGATATTTTGCAATATTCTCAAACGTTCTTTCTTTATAAAAATCGTTAAAATATTTGCTCCATTCCAATTTTTTAGCATAACTTTTATTGACGCTACCGTAATAAATCAAATCGCTATATCTTTCTATCATAATCTCTAAATCAAATTTATTTCGCGACAACAAAAAGCTCATCACGCTTAGCCTATCTTCAAACAAATTTTGAAGATATATAGTCTCATCGGTTCCGCTGTTTTTTTCATAGAAGGCTTTTATGTCAAAATCATCCATTAATTTTGAAATATGGGAGATAAAAGACGGCAACACATCGTCTATCGCAAGCTTTAAATCGATAGCGGCGTTGCTTTGCGTATAGAATAAAATTGTATTCAAAACAGGCAATTTTTCCTGTTTTTTAGCAGCGATCTCAAGATAATCGTTTATGCTAAATTTTATAACTTCTTCGGCAATTTCAATATTTTTCATATCGCTCTTTGAAGTTTCTTCTAGTATTTTTACAATCTCTTCTAAATTCACCGAGCTATCTAAAATAGTCGGCAAAATCGCCATTTTCATACCGTAAAAATTGTGTGATAGCTTATCTTTTATCGCTTTAAAGCCGTTTTCTACCTTTTTTGCGCTAATGGGGCTTAACGGTAGGAGTTTTGATTTGATAAATTGCATATTAGCGGGCATCTCATTTACTGAGCAAAACGCTAAATTTGCATCGCCGCCGATACCCTTTTCGTTTGTCAAAATATCGTATCCATAGGATGATTTTTGCTCTTTTACGCTGATATGATTTTCAAAAATTTGCTTAAAACAAGCAGAAACTGGCCTGCCTTTATACGAAAGCGAGAAAAAAGTGGCTACTTTTTTGCCTTTTTCCTTTTTTATCTCATCAAGGCCTTTGATCTCATCTATAGTATCGGCAAAATACAGCATTCCCTGCACCCCCCCACGCAGTCCCGCACGCCAAAATTTTTTCGCGTCGAGCTCGGGATGATCGGGACAGACTTCGTCGAAAAGTGCGCAGCTTTCGGCAAAACTTCG
>NZ_CALHHT010000075.1 GCF_938031315.1 uncultured Campylobacter sp. | reverse complement strand
CGAGATGCTTCGAATGGTCGATACGATGCTATTTACAAACGAGCACGGCGAGGTTTGCCCGGCAGGCTGGCACAAAGGCGACGTAGGAATGAAAGCAGATCCTAAGGGCGTCGCAGAGTATCTAGACAAAAATGCGAGCAAACTATAAGTTGTAAAATTCTTCGCGCGGGCGTACGAATTCTAATTCTAACTGCGTAAGGTTTAAATTTAGCCTTGCATGGGCTGTTAAAGCTAGCAAAGCTTTCTAAATTCCGCTGCCAAAATTTTAAGTCTCGGCAGCGGAATTCCAAAAATTCAAAGCGATATCCGCAACGCTTCACATCCAAAGTTCCTTTAGAATTTATAAAATTCCTCCCGCTTCAAGCGCCGTCCGTTTACTCTTCATCGTTAAAATTCTGCTTTAAATTCTACTTAAAAGGAGAGCCTTTGTTAAATTATACTAAAAACGCCATTCGCGGGGCATTTTGGACGAAACCATTCATAGTTTTAGTGCTGCTTTTGCTGCTGCTAATCCCACTAAGCTTTATCGATAATCTTACCTACTCGCGCTCCGAAACCAAGCAGCTCGCGCAGGATTCGATCCTCACGCCGGTGGGTGGTGAGCTGCAAATCCAAGGCCTTGCGATCGTCGTGCCCTACGCAGAGATAATCGAAGCGATAGACAAAAGCAACAACGAGCTCGTAAAAAGGCGCGTAGAGAAAAATTTCATCATCGTACCTAAAAACTACTCCCTCGTAGCGCAGATCGACCCCACCTATCTAAAGCGCGGAATTTTTCGCGTTCCGATATATAACGGCGACTTTACGCTAAAAGCGGACTTTGAGGCGATAAACTATACCGAGCTCGGCGTCGATCCTGCGCGGCTAAATTTCGACGAAGCCGTGCTAGTGCTCGGCGTAGGCAATCAAAAATCCTTCACCGCCTCCCCCGCTTTAAGCTTAAACGGCAAGGAGCTTAAGCAATATCACGGCAACACCGAAGCTAAAATTTTCGATCGAAGCCTAATCTACAAGCTCCCCGCTTCAGCGCTGTCGTCTGATTTTAGCATCAGCGGTACGCTTAAAATCCAAGGCGGCGAGGCACTTCATCTAGCTCCGATCGCGCAAAATAGCCGTTTTGAAATTAGCTCTACTTGGGCATCGCCTAGCTTTGGCGGCGGCTTTATCGCCAAATCGCGCGAGGTAAGCGCTAGCGGTTTTAAAGCTTCGTGGGAAGTTACAGGCTTAGCCGCAGGCATTGCTCCTGCGTGGCTTGCAGATCAAGATGACCGCGTCGCTATGACGAACTGGCGCAGCAACGACGATAGAAATGACGCCGTAAGCATCGGCTTCATCGAGCCCGTGAACAACTACTCGCTGATTAAGCGCTGCACGGATTACGCGCTGCTGTTCTTGGCGGTGCCGTTTTTAGCGATCTTTCTTTGCGAAGTATATACTCACGAGCGCATCCATCCGATACAGTACCTTCTCATCGGTCTTGAAGATGTCGTTTTCTACCTACTGGTGCTCTCGCTTTCCGAGCATATAGGCTTTGCAATCAGCTACGCCATCTCGGCGATCGCGGTCAGCGCGATAGTGTTTTTCTACGCAAGCGCGATATTTAAAGGCGTGCGCTGGGGCGTTTTTATCACCTGCGTTCAGCTCGTCTCATATCTGATCCTCTACGTCATCTTAAATTCCGAAGACTACGCCCTATTAATGGGAAGCTTGATGATATTCGCGGTGATCTCTTTGGTGATGTATTTTACGCGCAAGCTCGACTGGTACGACACTGCGATCCCAAGTGGAGAGAAAAAGCAGGAGCAAGAGCCCGAAATTTAGCCTTTAAATTTGCCGCTAAATTTAATCGCAAAGGCCTTTGGAGCTTTAAAATCCAAAGGCCATTTTAAATTTGCTCGCTAAATTTCAACTGCCAAAATTTCATCTATTTAAAATTTAGCCGCCGCGGTATGCAAACTGCGACCGAGCCGAACGGCACATTTTAAAATTTAGCCCCGCGAGCGTGAGCACATCGCGACAAAGACAAAATTTAGATCGCGCCGCTTTAAATTTTAAAATTTCATCTGCGCCGATTTTTGAGTATAATGAGCGAAAAATTTTAAGGATTTTGTGTGATACTTGCTATTGAGAGCAGCTGCGACGACAGCTCGGTCGCGGTGATGGATGAGCGCAGTTTCGAGCTGAAATTTTACGAAAAAATAAGCCAGGAGGCCGATCATGCCAAATACGGCGGCGTCGTACCCGAGCTTGCCGCGAGGCTGCATACGGAGGCGCTGCCGCGGATTTTGCAGCGCGCAAAGCCCTATTTTAGCGAGCTTAGCGCCGTCGCAGCGACCAATACCCCGGGGCTTAGCGTGAGCCTGATCGGCGGCGTAAATATGGCAAAAGCGCTCGCGCTCGCGCTAAATCTGCCGCTCATCGGCGTAAATCATCTCATAGGCCATGTCTACTCGCTGTTTTTAGGCGGCGAGGCGCGATTTCCGATGGGCGTTTTGCTCGTTAGCGGCGGGCATACGATGGTTTTGGATATCGACGCGGCGGGGGGTATCGAAATTTTAGCGACCACCGGCGACGACAGCTTCGGCGAGAGCTTCGATAAGATCGCCAAAATGCTAGGCCTCGGCTACCCGGGCGGCGCACTCATCGAGGAGCTTGCAAAAGGCGGCGAGCCGAGGTTTGAGCTGCCCGTGCCGCTGAAGGGCGATAGGCGGCTGGAGTATAGCTTTTCGGGGCTTAAAAACGCCGTGCGCGTGCAGATCGAAAAGCTAAAAGAGGCGGGCGAGCTAGATGAGCGGGCGATGCGCGATCTGGCGCGCTGCTTTGAGGACGCGGCGTGCGCGCACATACTGGATAAATTGCAGCGGATCTTTGAGCTGCGCCGCTTTACGCGCTTCGGCGTCGTGGGCGGAGCGAGCGCGAACCTGCATCTGCGCGGACTTTTGACGGATTTGTGCGAGCGGGCGGGCTGCGAGATACTTTTCGCGCCGATGAAATTTTGCTCCGACAATGCCGCCATGATCGCGCGCGCAGCGATAGAAAAGCTGCGTAAAAAAGAGTTCACGGCACCCGCAGAACTGCAAATCGTTCCGCATCTAAATCTACGCTCGGCGTTTGAGTGAAATTTTAAAATTTACAAATAATCTGCGTCCGCTAGCGGATTCTCACATGCTGGACGTTTGAGTAAAATTTTATCTCGCGCTCGCTCACGGTTAGGTTTTGGATAAATTTCGCTTTGAATTTACATATCGCGTTTAAGGCTAGCGCCACGTTTTGTTAAATCTCTTTCATGCTCGCACCGTCATCGGTGCCGCTACCGTTGCACATCCTCGCTGCTTGCAATGTCTGCTAAATTTTGATCAGTTTTGTTAGCTTGTCATTTTTTGCACTTTCTTAATCGTGCAGGAAAGTTACGACTTCGTGTTCTTTTGGCAAGAACTTTCTACCGTGTATACCGCTTTCGCCATATTCTATTAAAGCTTCACCAAGCACCTTATAGAGCTCATCTAAAGAAATTCCGTAAGTGCTGGAATTTATACTTTCTAACTTATATTTGATAAAAAACGGATTATCGACTAGCATTTTACTTGTAGTCTTATCATAAATTCGCCTTATATCAAGCTCGATATTTTTACCTTTATAATGAAGCAACCAAATATCCTCGCCCGTATAGCCATCCCGTGGATCCGGCAGTTGAGGGCTACCGATAAAGATAAGATAGGTCTGTTTTTGTTTATCTACTACCCAATTTAACCATCTAATATCTTGATCGCTCAATAAAGGTTTTCTAAATTTTGTCCTAATTTTATTAACAGTGTCTATAACATTATATTTCTTCAAGTCCTCTTTCGAAATATATTCCGCAACAAACGCCATTCTCCACTCCTTAAAATTTAATTCTCGGATTATACTACGATATGTTTATATCCGCCTATACGCTAATAAATATATCGTAGGAAGTAGGATTTATAATTGATTTTCGCCTCAAACCGCATGCAACGCTCACATTAAAATTTTTCAAATTCCGAAGCGCAGTTTAAATTTACAGCCGCAGCTCGGCGCGCGCCAAAGTGCAAGCCGCAGCGCATTTAAATCTAGCCGCAAACTATGCGGCGTTTCAAATTTAAACACTGCGCGGATTACACGATACGCGGGCTCGGTAAATTTCGTCGCGGCGCGATTAAATTTCGTCGCGTCGCGCCTAAGCTTCTATCGCGTAGGGGATTTTATCTTTTGCGCCGGCGCCAGCAAAGCCCTTAAGTCGCAGTAGGCAGCTGTCGCAAAGCCCGCACGCAGCGTCCTCGCGCTCGTAGCAGCTCCACGTAAGCTCTAACGGCACGCCGATTTCAAGCGCCAGCGAAACGATCTGCGCCTTGCTAAGGTGCACGAGCGGGGTTTTGATGCGCGGATGAAAGTCGCGGCTCGTGCCCAGATCGAGCGCTCGCTCAAACGCGCCGATGAACTCCGCGCTGCAGTCGGGGTAGCCGCTGCTGTCCTCCTGCACCACGCCGATGAAAATCGCGTCGCAGCGCTCCTTCTCGGCAAGCGCGGCGGCGATGCTCAAAAACACGCCGTTGCGAAACGGCACGTAGGTGCTCGGCAGATCCGAAAACACGCTCTCGCCGCTTGGCGGTGAAATTTTATCGCTTTGGCTTTGCGATGAAATTTCACCCTCTGCGCGCTTCGATGAAATTTTATCGCCCTGTTGCGGCCCGGCTCCGCTTTGAAGTGAAATTTCACCTTCTTGAACCAGAATTTTACTGCCTTGCGGCGAAGGCTCATCGTCCCCTAGTGAAATTTCACTCTCTTGCGTTAAAATTTCACCGCTCTGTGTACGGCTGCTCCGCGCCGAATCTGCATCAAGCGGAGCGTCCGCTGAGCCCGCCGAGAAATCTGACGCAGTAAAATTTTGCCCACCAATCTCGGCATCAATAGAATTTGCCGCAATAGAATTTTGCCCGTCTAGGCGAGCGCTCTTGGAATTTGCCGCGCTGTCAATCTTGGCGCCAATAGAATTTACCGCACCGCAAAGCTCCGCCGCGCCCTTTCTGATCGGCAAAGCACCGTCCGTAAGGGCGCTGCCGCCGATTTGTGCGATAAAGCGAGCGTCTAAAATTAGCCTCTTTGCGACCCCCAAATCGTCGCAAATTTTACCGAAGCACTCGCGCTCCTTGCCCATCGTGCGCTGATCGTAGTCAAAGTGCAGCGCCACGATCTCGTAACCTTCGCGCCTCGCGATATAGGCGCAGGTCGCGCTGTCCATGCCGCCGCTGATCACGCATAAAGCTCTCATTTTCGTCCTTTTTTTGCTAAAATTATACGAAAATTTTATAAAAGAGGGGTAAAAATGATACTTTGCGAGCAGCCCTATCCCGAAATTTTGGACGCTATCGCGGCGGAGCTGGGCGGCGGGAGCGTCGAGCTAATTTTCGTGCGCGGCGAGGAGATGCGGCGGCTAAATGCGCAAACGCGCGGCATCGATAAGACGACCGACGTGTTGAGCTTCCCGCTCGATCCTGCGGCGTTTGCGGGCTTTGGCGGGGATTTGAGCGAGGAAAATTCCGCGCATGAAAACAGCGACGATAAAAATCAAAACGCCGTAAATTCTGCTAGTAAAAATACAGGCGTCGCGAATTCTGCGAGCGAAAATTCTAATACTATAAATTCCGAAAATTCCGAGAGCGAAAGTTCTGACGATGAAAATTTAAAGAATGAGAATTTTGGCGTCGGGAATTTCGCCCCCGCGCTGCTCGGCTCGGTCGTGATAAATTTAGACCTCGTAGAGCTGAAAGCCGCGCAGCTGGGGCACGGCAGGGATGACGAGACGGCGCTGCTTTTTACGCATGGCTTGCTGCACGTGCTGGGTTACGATCACGAAAGCGACAGCGGGCAGATGCGCGCCAAGGAGTGCGAGATAATCGAGAAATTTCGCCTTCCAAAAAGCCTGATCGTGCGAACGGATGAAAGCGAGGAGTAGGCGCTGCGGAGCGAAAAGCGACGGACGAAAGCATGTGCGGCGGCGTAAAATCCGAACAAAATTTTAAAAACGCAGATTGAGGAGCAAAAACTGCAAGCCCAAAACCGCAGCGATAAAAGGATCTTTTAAGGTAAATTCGCCGTAATTTCCCAACCAAAATTTTGCATACTTAAAGTTATCAACGGCAACTGAATGCGTTGCATGTTTTACTCCTTAACGATAAATTTTTGTATTTAAATATAAATTTCTACAAACGGATGTTTGCGAAACTTTGTCTTTAAATTTACTAATTTGAATAGAAACCGCTTTAAGACCGTTTATTAAATTTACGGAATCGATAAAAAGTAGATAATCTTCGCTCTTATATTTTATCGGTCCGAAATAAATCAGGGTATCTCCTGCGATCTTGTTTCGATAATCCTCAAAATCTGCCCTGCTATAATATGAATCGTATGAGGGGTCTTTTATAATTTTACTGCACTCTTGCGGATCTAGAATATACATAAAATTTGCAAAAGACATCTCGTATTGCCGAAAATCTCTATACGTCATAATATACAAAAGCTTATTATCAAATTTATATAACGTAAATCCTCTCCCCGTAAAGCCGTCTTTAATCGTTTTATTCATATCCATATACCAGCAATCGCCCATATTTTTCTTTAAAACGGGGTTATTGTAATCCGTCGTATCAAAAACCAGAGGCTTGATTACGCTTATATTTTTCCATTCGAATAGATCATCGTAAAAGTCGTTGCAGAAGTCTCTTTCTTTTGATAAATGCTCTTCATATTCTTTTTTGAGCGTTGCATTTCTATCTATTTGCCAAAAGCTAACGGTTTTTCCGTTGAAAGTGGTTTCTCCTTCTACCATACCGGAAGGATTGTTTCTTACTACTTTCCTATCATTAGCTTTCCATAAAGCTATTTTTAAATCAAAAGGAATTTCCGTATCGCTTACATCGTTTGCATTCGCAAATAGTACGAATGCGATCATTAAGATGAAAATATGAACCCACATAACCGCCCCTATCGATAAAGCTTCGTATTTACGTATGAATTGCTACAAACAGGCATTTGTAAAATACCGTCTTTAAATTTCCTGATTGTGACGTTGAATAGTTGTCCGCTATCCGTATTGTCAAAATCTATGAAAAGTAGATAGTCTATATCTTTATAACGTATCGGTTCGGCATAAAACAGACGCGGTTTATATATGATATTGCCTGGAATCTCCAAATTTACCCTGCTACGAGGATCTTTTGTGATTTTACTACACTCTTTGGGATCTAAAATGTAAGCAAGATTTGCGAAATCATCCGTCTGATATATATAAGGAGTGGTTTTATAAATCATAATATACAAAAGCTTATTATCAAATTTATATAACGTAAATCCGCGCCCGCTAAAGCCGTCTTTAATC
>NZ_CALHHT010000074.1 GCF_938031315.1 uncultured Campylobacter sp. | reverse complement strand
AAACGTGCGGCGCGGTAGCGCCAAATTTAAACCTGCACGCAGTGCAGCAACCTCTCACGTCGTAGGGGTTGGGGATCGTTAAGGAGGAAGGGAGCTCTTTTGCTTCGGCTTTGCCTCGCAACTGCTAGCAGAGCGTAATTCAGGCCCCTTCCCCCTTAACAAGAAAGAGTAAATTTAATGCGCAATACTAAATTTAACCAAACCAAATTTAACATTTTAAAGATTCAGGTCTCGGTGAGTAAATTTTACGCTTTTACGCCTTTTACGTCAAGCGAGTGATCTCGGACCGATTAAGCTGCCAAAGCGCAAATGCACTAAAATTTGATAGAATTAGCAAAAAAGGCAAAAATGAAAACAAAACCGTTTTTATCGCAGTTGGCTGCGTTAGTCGTCGTTGCGGCGATATTTTACGCTAGCTACGGCGCCACGAACACCCTCGCCAGCGCTCGCGCAAACGTGCCGAAGATTTATTTCGCGTGGGAGCGCGCGCTGCCGTTTTGGGCGTGGAGTATCGTGCCGTACTGGTCGCTAAATTTGCTCTACGCGCTTGGATTTTTCCTCTGCCGTGACGCCGGGGAGCTCGCGCGCTACGTTACGCAGCTGCTGGTCGCGCAGATGATAGCGACGCTGTTTTTCATCGCTTTTCCTCTGCAAATGTCGTGGGAAAAGCCCGCGGTTTCGGGCCTTAGCGGCTTTTTGTTCTCAAGCCTGGCCGCCTTTGACCTCCCGTTTAATCAAGCTCCGTCGCTACACATCATACTTTGCGTCGTCGTGGGCGCATTTTACCTTCGCAAGGCGCGCGCGGTTTGGCTCAAGGCGGCGCTTGTCGCGTGGTTTACGCTCATCGGCCTTAGCGTACTGACCACGTATCAGCACCATTTTATCGACATTCCGACGGGGCTGGCCGCGGGCTGCTTGGTGCTACTGATTCGTCCGCTAGACGGCGCGCCGCTTAGTTTTGCTATAGCTATGGAGGCTGCTCGCTACAAATGGGCGGCGCTATATCTAGGGCTTGCGTTTATGACGCTTTTTGCGGCGATTTTGGGAGCTAAAATTTGGGGTGCGTGGATGCTGTGGCTGTCGTGGGCGAGCCTTAGCTTCGCGCTGGTCGCTTGCGGTTACGCGTTTTTGGGCGCGCGGGTTTTTGCTAAAAACGGGCAAGGTCGTCACGCCGCCGCGGCTAAAGCTTTACTCTTCCCGTATCTTTGCGTCGCGCGGTTAAATGCGCTTTTTTGGCTACGCGGACGACGGATTTCAGACGAGATTTTGCCCGGACTTTATCTAGGCTCGGTTAAGGAGGCGGGCAAATTTGACGCGGTGCTAGACTGCGCGGCCGAGTTTGAGCGCCCAGACGGCGCGCAAATTTATGCGAGCGTGCCTATGCTAGATATGATAACGCCGAGCGCGGACGAGCTAAAACGCGGCGCGGACGAACTCGAGCGGTTCGTAAAAAGGGCTCTTTGCGGCGGCGAAAATTTGCAGCAAATGGCGGCGAAGCTGGGATCAAATTTTATCGCTAAAGCGGGCTACGCGCACGGGCGAGATTTTAAATTTCACGAGCAAGCGAGCCCGCGGGTAAATTTGCAAACGCGCGGCTCGGCAAACGAAAGTAAGATCGCCGAGACAGGGCAAATTCTCACGGACCCAAACGAACGAGCCGCCGAAGCAAACGATAAAAAGGTGCTAGTGTGCTGCGCGCTGGGCTACGGTAGGAGCGCGTCGGTGCTGCTTGCTTGGCTGGTGATTTACGCGAGACTAGGCTTTGACGAGGCGCTAAATTTGCTAAAATCTCGCCGCGAAAAGATCGCAGTCGCTAGCTCGCTGCGCGATCGGATAGCGCGGCTAGCCGCAGAAGCCCGCGTAAATTCGAAAGCGGAGTAAAGACCAGCTAAATTCGCAAAAGCAAGTGCGGCAAATTTAAGCGCGAAATAGGCGCAGGCCAAATTTGATCAAGTCTGGTTTGAGGGATCAAATTTAAAAAATTTGCAGGCTAGAAACAAGCGGCATTGCAAAATTCTCGGCGAAAACAAACGGGAATTTAACCAAAGGCAAACGCCCAAAATGAGGAGAGAAAATGATGAATGCGGAGCAAAACGAAAAATCGGCGCAAGGCGGGGAGCGGGAGTGCCGTCAAAGGACGGACGATAGGGCCTTGGCGCTGGTTACGGCTAGGTTTTTGGCGACGCATAGGCTGTTTTTCTTGTTAAATTTGCTTCAGCTTGCCGTCTGTCTTACTATTTTTACGCATTTTGCCGTCATTACGGGCTTTTTAGCAGCTTTTACGGCTCTATTTTATCTGCACATTAGGCTGCATTTCGATACGCTGATTTTTAGAGATTTTGCAGAAGGAAGGCTTGATTACGGCAAATTTGACGCGGCGCTTGCGGAGCTAAATTTAGCTAGCAAGCCGCCTAAAATCCGCGATATGAAAAGTCGCTGCGCCGGAGCTTTGCGGCTATATAAATTAACGGCCGCGCTTACTCTCGCCATCGTCGCGGCTTTAGCGGGTTACTATCTGAGCTAAATTTGCTTACCCGCTTAGACGGTTACTGAACACCGATTTAGACGGTCGCGTCGGTTTGGCGCGCAAAATTCAACAACTGTTTTTCATGGCGAGATAAACGGGATAAAATTGATTGCTTTTGCGGGCCATTTTTGTAGCGACTATTTTAAGCGATGAAACAGCGGCTAGTATCGCCGGCGCACTGCATTCGAGCGCTTTTAAATTTGACGATTTCGTCGGTATTTTAAAATTTCAAAGCATAAAAAAATCCAGTGCAAAAAGACGGAATGGATGACCGAGTAAGTTTAGTCGGGGGCAAAATATACGAATTTCCTTTTATAGCACCACGACTTCGGTTTCCAGTTCGATACCGAATTCCTCAAAAACGCGGCTTTGTGCTAAATTTATGAGCGCAATCACATCCTCAAAGCTCGCGCCGCCGAAATTTATGATGAAATTGGCGTGCTGCTCGCTAAATTTCGCTCCGCCGATCGCGTGGCCCTTAAGCCCCGCCGCTTCGATCAGCCTGCCCGCGGCGTCATTCGGCGGGTTTTTAAAGCAGCTCCCAAAGCTTGCGCCGCGCGGTTGATTGGCGCGCTTGGCGGCGAAATCCGCGGCGAGCTCAGCATCAAAGCCGCGCGAAATTTTAAACTCGGCGCCCAAAATCGGCTCCTCGATCCCGCTTCTTCGGTAGCCGAAGCTTATCCGCTCGCGCTCCACCCAGCCGCGCGTTAGGCGCACGGCAAGCAGGCTATCGCTGATGCTCGCGCCGCTAAGCCCCGCGTTCATTTTGATTAGCCCGCCGAGCGTACCCGGGATGTTTCGCAAAAACTCAAAGCCGCCGATGTTTTGCTTTTTGGCGAAGTTGTAAATTTTGCCCGACTTCGTCGCAGCCCCGATGCTAAGGACATCGCCGCTTAAGCTTATGCGATCGAACTCCTCGCTTAGCATCGCAAGGTGCGGCGGCGCGGGCGAGATGAGCAGATTATTGCCGCCGCCGATGATCGCGCCCCCCGCTATGCTCTCAAACTCCGCAAAATCGGCCTCGTCTTTTAAAATTTGCACCGCGAAGCTCCCGCCGATGCGCACGGAGGTGTATTTGCTAAAATCTATCTGCTTTGTTTTCAAAATTTTGCCTTTTAAATTTTATTTCTAAATTTCGCGTTTGTCGCTCGCCGCGTATCGTTTTAAAATTTAGCGATACCGCCGCGCCGCACGGTGCGAAACGCGAACGCTATCTTAAAATTTACGCTGCTGCGATTAAATTTAGCTCGCTTTCGATACGTTTTCAGCGGCACGCTACGTCACACGCGCAGCTCGCACTCTGCGGCGCAAAATACAGCCGCGCAATGTACCTCCGCGTGAAAATTTCATCGCTGCATAGCCGTAAATTAAGGCGGCATATTACGCGGCGACAAATAGCGCTACAGCGCGGTCGATTGACGAGCTTGGCGGCAAAATCCGCGGCGAGCTCAGCGTTAAATTTGCGCTAAATTTTAAACTCTCTATGCTCCGCGGCTAAATTTCAAAAACTACGGCACAGCACCATAATGGCAAGAGCGGGTAAAATTCTACCTTGCGCGCCCTCTTTTGCGCCGAAGCAGAATTTAGCCAAAGCTCAAACCCGCTTAATATCGAGAAATTTAGCCAAAACACGATTTCATTCCGAGTAAAATTTAGCCGAAGCAGGCGCTAAATTTCATCTAAATTTTGATCTCGCCCGCCTTTACATCGGGTTTTGCCCGCCGCAGTCCGCGAAACGAATCTCGTTATATTCGCGCGGGATAAAATTCTCCTGCGCGCTAAGCGGCGCAGGGTAAAATCCGCGCTCATAGCCAAGCTCAAATAGCCTATCTACCGCCCTTATCTGCACCCCCGAAAGCTCGACCGAGGCCTCGTTGGCATAAAGGCTCAGATATTTTTCGAGCTTTGCGTCGTCCACGCGGATGAGATTTCGCTCGAGGAGCATATGCGACAAAAGCGGCTTATGTGCGGTAGCGATGCGCACGCCCTCCGTTAGCACGCGCTCGCACTCTATAGCATCCGTTATCGGCAGGCTGCGGCGAACCGCCATACCGCCTAGCGGCAGCGGCAAATTTTCGCCCGCTAGCTCGCTCCAGATATCCCAGATCTCGCGCTCCACGCAAAGCTCGTCCGAAAAATCCAAAATGCTCTCGTGTATCAGCACGCCCGCGTCCACCTCGCCGCTTAAGACCGCGCCCTCGATCTCGAGAAAATTTTTATAAATCACGCGCGCTTGCGGGTATGCCATGCGAAAAAGCAGGGCATTTGTCGTGTGTTTGCCGCTGAGCGCGACTTTGAAATTTCGCTTTAAAACCGCGCCCTTTTTCTTAACTAGCTTTGGGCCGTAGCCCTCACCGAAGCTCACTGCCGTGCGCAAAAGCGCGTATTCATCGCAGATCAGCGGATATAGCGCGAAGCTAATCGCCGTGGCCTCATAGGTGCCCTTTAGCGCCTCGTCGTTTAGCGTCTGGATATCAAGCGCGGTGGCGCTAAGCTTTAGATTTTTGGAGCTTACCCAGCCAAAATCAATCGCCTTATACATAAAAATATCGTCGGCGTCGGGCGAGTGAGCGACGTTTATATGCTTAAAAATCTTCAAATTTTATCCTTTTTGCTCCGCTTTAAATTTCGCGCGCGGCGCGCAGCTTGATTTCAAAATGTTGCGAAATTATAGTGAAATTTTGCTACAGCCCTCATAAAAATGAGGAATTTCTAAAGAAAAACGCGTAAAATCAAGCCCGTTTAAAAGGCTAAATTTAATGCTCTCCGCTTGCCGCGCAAAGCTTTTGTGCTCCTTAAAAATTTCAAATTCCGATGCCGCGCCGAATTTGGGCGAATAATCAAAAATTCATTTCAAATTTGGTAAAATCAGGTGAATTTATTTTTAAGGAAAAACATGGACGAGGGAAAGAAAAAGACGCTGGATGCGGCGCTAAAATCGATCGACAAAGCTTTCGGTAAGGGCACGCTGGTGCGGCTGGGCGATAAGCAGGTCGAGCCGATAGATGCCATCTCTACAGGCTCTGTGGGGCTTGACATCGCGCTTGGCATCGGCGGCGTGCCGAAGGGGCGTATCATCGAGGTTTACGGGCCTGAGAGCTCGGGAAAGACGACGCTTACGCTTCACATCATCGCCGAGTGTCAAAAAGCGGGCGGAATTTGCGCATTCGTAGATGCCGAGCACGCGCTGGACGTCAAATACGCTTCAAATTTAGGCGTCGATACCGACAATCTCTACGTCAGCCAGCCGGACTTCGGCGAGCAGGCGCTCGACATCGTAGAAACCCTAGCAAAGAGCGGCGCGATCGATCTTATCGTCGTAGATAGCGTCGCCGCGCTCACGCCGAAAAACGAGATCGAGGGCGATATGGGCGATCAGCACGTGGGGCTTCAGGCGCGACTTATGAGCCAAGCGCTGCGCAAACTCGCCGGCGTCGTGCATAAGATGAATACGACGGTGATCTTTATCAACCAAATCCGTATGAAGATCGGTGCGATGGGCTACGGCACGCCAGAGACCACGACCGGCGGCAATGCGCTTAAATTTTACGCTTCAGTGCGCATCGACATACGCAAGATCGCTACTTTGAAACAAAATGAAGAGAGCATCGGCAATCGAGCCAAAGTCAAAGTCGTTAAAAACAAGGTGGCGCCGCCGTTTAAGATCGCGGAATTTGACATAATGTTCGGCAAGGGTATCAGCAAGGTGGGTGAGTTGATCGATTACGGCGTCAAGCTCGACATCGTCGATAAAAGCGGCGCGTGGTTCAGCTACGGCGATACGAAGCTAGGGCAAGGTCGCGAAAACGCTAAAGTGTATCTTGAGAATAATCCTGAGGTAGCCGAAGAGATTACTGCTAAAATCCGCGAGCAGATGGGCAGTATGAGCCTAAGTGACGGCAACGAGGATGAAAATTTACAAAGCGGAGATGAATGATGATTTATATCGAAGATGTTTATGCCATAGAGGTGCTAGACAGCCGCGGCAACCCGACCGTGAAGGCGACCGTAGCTCTAAGCGACGGCACCGTAGCAAGCGCGATAGTCCCAAGCGGCGCAAGCACGGGCAAACGCGAGGCGCTGGAGCTTCGCGACGGGGGCGATAGATACTGCGGCAAGGGCGTGCTAAAGGCGGTAGAAAACGTAAATTCGCAGATCGCCGAAGCCGTGATCGGGCTGGATGCTTTTGGTCAAAAGGCGCTTGATGATGAGATGAGAGAGCTTGACGGCACCGATAACTACTCAAATTTGGGCGCAAATGCGGTGCTTGGCGTATCTATGGCGGTAGCGCGCGCGGCGGCAAAGAGCCTTGACGTGCCTTTGTATCGCTACCTAGGCGGCGCAAACGCTAGCGTACTGCCGGTGCCGATGTTTAATATCATCAACGGCGGCGCGCACGCAAATAACAGCGTGGATTTTCAAGAATTTATGATTATGCCGTTTGGATTTGATAAATTTAGCGACGCATTGCGAGCGGCGAGCGAGATTTACCACACGCTAAAAGGCCTACTAAACGCAGCTGGTCACAGCACGGCGGTCGGCGACGAGGGCGGATTTGCGCCAAATTTAAACGATAACGAAGAGCCGATCAAACTAATCATGCAGGCTATCGAAAAAGCAGGCTACAAAGCAGGCGAGCAGATCAAGCTAGCCCTTGACGTCGCAGCTAGCGAGCTGTACGAAAACGGCAAATATAAGCTAGAGGGCAAGGAATTTAGCAGCGAAGAGCTGATCGAGCGATACGCGCAGCTTTGCGAGAAGTATCCGATATTTTCGATCGAAGACGGCCTAAGCGAGGACGACTGGGCGGGCTGGGCGAAGCTTACCTCAAGGCTTGGCGCTAAAGTACAGCTCGTGGGCGACGATCTATTTGTAACGAACGAGAAAATTTTACGCGAAGGCATCGCCAAAGGCGTAGGCAACGCGATTTTGATCAAACCAAATCAAATCGGCACCGTAAGTCAAACTATGCAGACGATCCGCCTAGCTCAGCGCAAAGGCTACCGCTGCGTGATGAGCCACAGAAGCGGCGAGAGCGAGGATAGCTTTATCGCGGACTTCGCCGTCGCGATGAATACGGGTCAAATCAAAACTGGCGCGACCTCAAGAAGCGAACGCAACGCAAAATACAACCGCCTGCTTGAGATCGAGCGCGAGACGGATGAGTTTTTGGGAAGCCAAATTTAAAATGTTTTTTAAAAAAAAGTCCAAGCGGGGCTTAAAAGGCGGCGCGCAGCGCACCTATACGGACGGAGCGGATTACGCGGATACGCAAGGCAGATATTCAGACGCAGACTTTGACGAGGACGATTTTTTTGACGATGATGAATTTTATAGCGATGAAGATTTTAGCGGAGGTTTTAGCGAGGTAGGGGCTGGCTTCCGCCAAAATTGTAGCGGTCCTTCGCGTAGTATAGATGAAACAGGCTCTGCCTCTGATGCCGGAGGCGACAGCTCTAATTTAAGTTGTAAAAGCTCCGCTGCAAGCGGAAACTACGAAGGCAGCGCGCAAGCAGACGCGGGCTTTTACAGCGCGGAATTTATTGGGGGCGGCGATTTAAAGAGTGCAGAATTATACGCAAAAGAAAACCACTTTCCAAACTACGCGGGTTTTGCGGCTCAAAGTGCAGACTACAGCTCTCAAGGCACGGGCTTTGCGGCACAAGACATAAATTCTGCCACGCAAGGATTTTCTTTTACACCGCAAAACGCAGATCCTGCCGCTAAAAAAGCTTCAAAGAAGCGTAAAAATTTAAAAGAACGGCTGAATTTTATCAATCCGTTTTCACCGCTTAAGCAGATTTTTGCAGCTCTTGCGCTGATCGTCTGCGTCGTTTTTGCGGGCATCTTCGTAGGCGACGTGCTGTTTGGCAAACGATCGTTTGAGGTGCTGCGCCAGCTGCAAAAAGAAAAGGCGTTTTTATTCACCGACGTCGAGCGGCTAAAAGAGGAAAACGCCGAACTGCAAAAGCTTTATTTAGAGCGTCGCTCGCTCGATCCGGACCTTAAAAAATGAGAAAAATTTCTTTGCTAATTTTAGGTCTTTGCGCTTTTTTAAACGCAGAGAATTTAAATGGCGCAAATTCAAACGCTACGAAACCAAACATCGTCGCGGTAAAAGAGCAAAATTCTACCAATTTGGCGATTAAAGGGCCAAGGACAGGTGCACAAAGCCCAAACGCTAAAAAGCAAGCTGTAATGAAACCTGAAACATCTAAAAGCCCTACCGCAGCAATGCAAAAAAGCGCCGCAGAAGCTAATTCCAGTATTAAAGCAAGCGCCGCCAAAAAAGCCGTGAGCGCACAGCTCTCGCAGACCGAAAAAAAAGCTCCTGCGCCCAAGGCGGGCATTGGTGCTCCTTCGCAGGTCATAAAAATGGAGCTGAACTCTTCTGCGCAGCCTTCAGCTGCGACGCTTCCGCCTCCTGATGAGTTACCGATCGTGCCAGAAGTAAGCGAGCCAAATTCTACGATAGCGCAAAATTTCAAAGCGGCACAGAATTCTACAGCTCAAAATTCTACGGTGCAAAACTCCACTATGCAACAAAACGCGCAATCTGCTTCGCAAAATTCCAATCCGGCGCAAAGCTCCGCCGCCACGCCACAAAATACGCCCGCGCCTAAAAATTTTACGCAGCAAACCTTTGCGCTTCCCTCCGACGCCCTTACGATCGAAAGCTTAATTGTGCGATATAGGGACGACGACGGGGTCCTGCACGAAAAGATCGTTGATGTCAATCGCTCGATTGATTGGCACGATGACTTCGTGCTAAGCGCTAGCGCCAAACCCGCGCTACATAGGGCACTGGACGTCTCGGTTACTTCGACTGATCCAAATTTACAAAAGCAGGCCTCGCAAAGTGGCATCACGCCTAGCTTCGCGCCGCGCCTGGAGCTACCGCTAGAGACACTTAAATTTGACGACGGATTAAAATTTGTCATCCGCAAAGACAGCGTGCAGCTCATCACCGCAGACGATTTCAAAAGCTCTGACGCAAATGCTTCTGGCACGCTTGAAGCGGAGTTTTGGCGGCAAGAGATCCCGCTTAGCGGCGCGAGCTTTGCTGTAAATATCGGCGGCTTTAGCGACATCAACGTCACCAAAGAGGACGGCTACTACCGCATCGGCGTGCGCTCGCATGAGGGTAACCTCAGCATCAGACGCAAAGATGGCGGGTATTTGATCTACAAAAATTCTAATTAAGGAGAGACTATGACACATTTAGAGATTATGAAATTTCGCCACGCGTGCAAAATTTTTGACGAGAACAAAAAAATCGGCAAAGCCGATTTTGACGCCATTTTGCAGGCAGGCATCTTAGCACCTAGTTCTACGGGGCTAGAGCAATGGGACTTTTTGGTTGTACAAAACAAGGCGCTGCGCGAGCAGATCCGCGAAAAATCGTGGAATCAGCCGCAGATCACCTCTTGCTCACATCTGGTTGTGATTTTAGCAAAGATCAAGGATATAAAGCTAGGAAGTGATTATATCGAGCGAATGATTACGCGCAGAAAAGATGAAGCGCCTAAATATATCGGCGACAGGCATAAATTTTATCAAGATTTTTTAAGCGGTTATTTTCACAACGACGATGAGGAGCTATTTAATTGGTCGCACGCGCAGTGCATGTTCGCAGCACTTGCGATGATGAACGAGGCTGCAAGTCGCGGTATCGACAGCTGCCCTATGGAGGGGTTTGATCGCGCAGCGCTAAATGAAATTTTAGGCATCGATTGGAATGATCGCCGCGTGGCGCTGCTCGTGCCTTTCGGCTATCGCGTAAATCCACAGCCGCAAAAAATCCGCCGCAGCATGGATGACGTAGTAAAGTGGATCGAATAAGCTAGCAAGCGCTTTTGAATCGCTAAACTTGAGGCGCAGTAAATTCCAAAGTCTAGTGCGCGAAGAGGCACGCACATTTTTTAGGAATTTATCGCGCTTTAGCCTTTTTTCTCGCCCGCAAATTTTGTGCGGCGAGATTTAAAATTTTATAAAATCACCGAAAATTTAAACGAAGGAGCGAGCGTGAAAAAAATGTGGGAGGGGCGCTTTAGCGAGGCGAGTTCGGCGCTTTTGGAGGAGTTTAACGCCTCGATCGGCTTTGATAGGGCGCTTTGGCAGGAGGATATCGCTGGCAGTAAGGCACACGCTCGTATGCTCGGCGCTTGCGGGATTTTAAGACAAGATGAGAGTGAAAAGATCGTCGTCGGGCTTGACGCCGTGTTTGAGGAGATAAAAAGCGGTAAATTTGAGTTTAAAACCGCCGACGAGGACATCCACATGGCGGTCGAAAAACGCCTAAGCGAGCTCATCGGAAGCGATCTTGGCGGCAGGCTACACACCGCGCGCAGCAGAAACGATCAAGTCGCGCTTGATTTTCGCCTCTACGTGCTTAAAAGCGGTGCTCAGGTTGCCGAAAAAATCCGCGAGCTAGTCGCCGCTCTGCGAGATATAGCTAGCGAGCATACGGACACGCTGATGCCCGGCTACACGCACCTTCAGCACGCCCAGCCCGTGAGCCTTGCCTATCATTTGCTAGCTTACGCGTTTATGTTTCGCCGCGACTACGAGCGCTTTGCCAGCTCGCGCGAGCGAAACAACCTCTGTCCGCTCGGCTCCGCCGCGCTTGCGGGCACGCCGCATCCGATAAATCGCGAGCTGGTCGCGCAGCAGCTGGGGTTTGCGGGAGTGACGCCAAACGCGATGGATAGCGTCAGCGACCGCGATTTTGCGCTGGAGATTTTGTTTAACGTAAGCGTGCTGATGACGCATGCGTCGCGCCTGTGCGAGGAGCTCATCTTGTGGAGCTCGCAGGAGTTCGGCTTTGTCACGATCAGCGACGCCTACAGCACGGGTAGCTCGATCATGCCGCAGAAGAAAAACCCCGACGTCGCCGAGCTAATCCGCGGCAAAACGGGGCGCGTAAACGGCAATCTCGTCGCGCTGCTAACGGTGATGAAGGGCTTGCCGCTAGCCTACAACAAGGATATGCAAGAGGACAAGGAGGGCGTTTTTGATAGCGTCGCCACCGCGCTTGCGAGCCTTGAAATTTTAAAACAGATGTTAAAAACGGCTAAATTTAACGAGCAAAATATGCTCGCGATGACCAGGCGCGGGCACCTCACGGCAACTGATCTGGCTGATTATCTCGTGCGGGAGAAAAACGTGCCGTTTCGCCGGGCGCACTTCATCACGGGTAAGGCTGTGGCGTATGCGGAAAATTTGGGCCTGGATTTGAGCGAGCTAAATGCACAGCAGCTTGCAAGCGTGGATGAAAGCTTGGGCGGCGATGCGGTCAAATTTCTTGATCTAAACGCTTCTAAGCAGGCGCGCAAGTCGCAAGGAGGTACGGCGAACGAGAGCGTGGCGGCGCAGATTGAAATTTTAAACGAGTGGCTGAAAGGATAAATTT
>NZ_CALHHT010000073.1 GCF_938031315.1 uncultured Campylobacter sp. | reverse complement strand
AATTTACCGCTTCGAGGGCTAAAATTTTAAGGCGTAAGATTTGCTGCAGCGAAAATTTAAAATTTCAAAAATTTTTTAAAGCGGCGCAAAAGCCTGGTATAGCGCAAGCAAGCACAAAATGAAAGGACATAAATGATAGAGTGGATACAAAATTTTTTTAGCGGAACGATTCCGAAGCTGCTGTTAAACGCGACGCTGGAGACGCTGTATATGACCTTCATAAGCACGGCTTTGGCGTTTATTTTGGGGCTCGTGCTTGCGATCGTGCTTATCCTTACGCGTCGCGGCGGGCTTTGCGAAAACCGCATCATCTACGCCGTGCTGGACGTCGCGATAAACACGCTGCGAAGCTTTCCGTTTATAATTTTGCTGATCGTGCTCTTTCCGCTTACAAAGCTTCTTGTGGGCACGAGCATCGGCACCACCGCGGCGATCGTGCCGCTTACTATCGGCTCGGCGCCCTTTATCGCGCGGCTCATCGAAAGCGCGCTGCTGGAGGTAGATAGCGGCGTAATCGAGGCGGCGAAGAGCTTCGGCGCGAGCAAGACGCAGATAATCTTTCGCGTGATGTTCGTCGAGGCGCTGCCTAGCATCATCGGCGCGATTACTCTGACGCTCATCGTCATCATCGGATTTACAGCAATGGCGGGTACCGTCGGCGGCGGCGGGCTCGGCGACGTGGCGATCCGCTACGGCTTTCAGCGCTTCCGTCCAGATATAATGGCATACACCGTCGTGATACTGATCGTACTCGTGCAGATCATACAAAGCATAGGAAATTTACTCTATAAAATTACGAAAAAGTAGGCTCAAACCCGTAGCTTAACGAGATATCAAATATTTTCTATTAGTATAAAATTGCAAAAAGTAGATCTTAAACTTATAGACCGTTCGTCTGTATAACCCGTTTACCAAACTATAAAATTATAAAAAATGTAGGTTTGCAATGCTATGAATACCGCTTAAAATTCTATATCGTAAGCAGTTAGATTTACCTGCCGTCAAGGTTTAAATTTAAGGCTTTGCGTAGCCGAAGTAAAGCTCATTTCAAGACTTGTTTCGTGTAGAGTAAACTTTTATTTTTATAACAGGTCGCATCTTTGAAGCGGGCGATCAAAACTGCGCTGGGTAATTTTAAAATTCACAGGCAAGATTTAGGCGCAGAATTTTAAAATTTAATTACCTAAAATTTAAAATTTAGCCCAAACCTTAATGAGAAGCGTGTTGAAATTTGAAATTCTAAAGCACGGAATTTTAAAATTTTAAAAATTTAGACCTTACGAAATTTTGCTTATAAATTCTAAGACAAGCAGTTTTAAAATTTTATAATTTTAAGTTTTGCAAGATCTTTCTTATACAATTTCACTTTTACTTCGAAATTTCGTAGCTTCACTTTTAAAATATAAAATATAAAGCGCAGGATATAAATAAAAGGCACTGGCCTTAGCAATAAAAGCCAAAGATGATGGTATTGCTGCTTTGACAAGCTTTTTGGGCTTTGGTGAAAAAACCTAAGATTGCGCCAGTTCTTTAAAGATAAAGCAGACTATGAAATTCCTCTGCGAATTGAGCCTAAATTCTTTCGTATCGCAGAATTTTAAAGCGGCATAGAAAGCGTAGAATTTTATGAATTGCCTTGCGGCGCTTGCGGTAAAATTTTAACTGCTATGATGAGTGCAAGTAATATGAATGATATGTAGAATCTTATCTTATTGCCGGAGAATTTGGTAATATTTCAAATTTTATAAAAGCTAGAAATTTTAAAATCCCAAAGCACAATCGTATCAGAATCCATAAAAGCTTATAATTTTGTTCTCTTTTAAATTTAAAAAGTCTTAGCTAAGCTAATTCCACTAGGGCTTATTGGTTTAAGATTTAAAGTTAAGCTTATTTCTTTGGGTTTGAAGATTGGCTTATTGCCTTTAAGCTAGGACAAAAGCAAATACCATTCGTGATTTC
>NZ_CALHHT010000072.1 GCF_938031315.1 uncultured Campylobacter sp. | reverse complement strand
GACGGCAATCTCGTAGAGCTCGGCGTATATGAAAGCAGCGAGGATTAGCGCGTAAATTTTAAAGGCAAAATTCCAAGCGGAGCGTTAAAATTTAAATTTTCTAAATTTTACCTTTTTACTAAATACCGACAAGGTACGCGGGACGCTATCCAAATCTATATGCGTTTTGCGCATAAAATACTCTTTTAATTCCAGATACTCTTTTTTGCTATAAATCAAAATATTTATAATTCTAAGATCGCCCGTTTCGCCGTATATCACAAGTCGGTCATAGACGCCTAAGCATCTGAAACTGCCATTTTTAAGATGCATCAATATACTCGCTCCAAACAGGCTAATTGCTATCATCGAAATTAGCGCGATCATCGCATGCATTCCGCGCATAACGTATGCGCCCAAAGGCCAAAGCGACAAAAACAGCATTTCGGGTATGCTTATCCTCTGCCGCCGGTCCCAGCGCGGATCAAAACTAATCGCAACGGCGCCGATTTGTTCAAGCTTCAAAGATTTATAAGCTTTATCTTCTTTGTAATATTTAATATCCGAATCGTTAAATACGAAATAGACGCCCTTTTGTTGCTTTCGCCTGATAAAAAACATTACCAAAGCGAAAGGGAGTAGTCTAAAATTTTTAGGCTCAATGGGGTTTACTACGGTAACGACCGAGATGAAGAATAAGCATCCTATAAGCGTAGCAATCGTGGAATATTTCATATAGTCGTAAAAAGCATAGTCTTTTATTATTAGCGGATCTTTGTCGTAGTCTCTGGCTTTATAATTTTGCTGCAAAGAGCCGTTGTCATCCGATATAAAATTTTGCGGCTCTGCGTTATTTTCATAGGCAGAATTCTGATCCGCTTCGGCTTCTAAATTTAAAGCGTCAGGATCGGAATTTTTGGTTTCAGAATTTGAAGCTTCGGAATTTGAAGATTTATAATTCAAGAATTTAGAATTTGAGACTTCGGAATTCGGGGATTCAAAATTCAGGAATTCAGAATTCGAAACTTCAAAATTAGAGACTTCGGAATTCTGGATTTCAGAATTTGAGATTTTAAAATTTTTTCCGTTAAAATTTTGTTTCAAGCCCAGCTTCGGCTCTTGATGCCGCTTTTGTAGTAGCCTTTTTAATTCCTCAAGCCTGTCTTGATCCATTTTTGCTGCCTTTAAATTTTGGACGCGCCATTTTATGCCCTCGCCGCTTAAAGCTCAGTAAATTTTACCGCGCGTCCGTCGCGCGCAGGCAAGCCCGACGAACCGAAACGATGCCGACGGATCAGGCGCCGCGAAACCGCCTTTTTGTACAAAGCTTTAAGCTGATCTGCGGGCCAAATTTCATCTCAAATCGCACAACCGCCTTCTGTGCCGGCGCTTGTCGCGTGAGATCACGCCCGAATAAGTATCATATCCGCCGCGGGCCGCACCGAGGCTTCGACGCCGTGCGGAAAAAAAGGCTCGGACGACAAAAGCCGCGCCTAGCCGTACAAATTTAGCGCGAGCTCGGCTGCTCAAGGCACTTGCAAATTTTATCTATACTTTAGCGTCTGTTTGCAAGCTCGCACAGTCCTTGCGCAGTGCGCCGAAATGGGGTGTCGCCCAATCCGATACAAAATCTAAAACGCGCCAAATCCGGACGATCTAGGCCTTAAAAATGCACTTTAAATTTCGCCCAAAAGCTTCTGCCGGGCTCATAAAGCCTCGTGCCGTTGGGGATAGTCTCGTAGCCTGCGATACCGCCGCCGTAGCCGCCTTTTGAGTTATGATAGGCATATTTGGCGTCGTTTAGGTTTTCCGCCGCTAGCAAAAATTGATAATTTTTGTATTTATAGCCCGCGCTTAGCCCCAGCGTCCAAAAGCTATCGCTCTTGCCCAGGTCCATGCCGCCTACGTCGCCGTAGCCTTTTTGCGCGCGGTTTTGCGACGCGTTAGTGTAGAAGTCGGCTTTGACGAACCAGTCTGGCTTTTCTAAACCGGCGCTTAGTTTAAACGCTAGAGGCGAAACCTTAGGCAGCGCGTCGCCGTCTTTTAGGCCTCCTGCATTTTTAGTCACCTTGCCGTAGACATAGGATACTCCCGCCCCCAGCCTAAACATATCGGCTAGCAGCGTAGTGCCCTCGATCTCGCCGCCGTATAGCAGGGCGTCGGTATTAAAGGCGTCTGAGGACATGCCCATAGGATTATATTTTAGCATGATATAATCATCCATCTTTGAGACGAAGAAATTTGCGCTTAGTTCGTAATTTTGATCTTTCAGTACGGCGCCAAAATCCAGCTGAGTATTTCTTTCTTTACGTAGCTCTAAGTTCGCGTCCTTGTTCGTTTCCCAGTGATCAGGTAGTCTTTGTGCATGCCCTAACCCGGCATAAAGCGTTAAATTTTGCAGATATTTTTCGTATCTAAAAAACCCTGAGAATAAATTTTCTTTCCTGCTCTTATGTGTTTTTAACAGTTTTCTCTCGCCCGCGTCCAGCCTAAGTCCGCCAAAAAGCCCATAGTCGTTTTCTAGGACATATTCGTTTTGAGTGTAGATCGTTTTATACGTTACCTTGCGCTCTTTTACGTGCGGCTTTGATACGGCTGCGTCCATTTCGGCTTTAGATACGCCGGCTCCGCCCGTTCCAGCGCCTCTCCACTTAAATACATCCTCAGAGTACCCAGCGCCAAGATAGCTTGTTAGATTGTCGAAATTTAGCTCGCCTTCTAGCTTAAAGCCGTACATATCGCGTATCGGGTGGCTGATGCTATATCCCTTGCCGCGCCCCGTGCCCGGCACCACCGGACGCATGGTGAAGTTGTCCATTATATGGTCGATCTGATGATAATACGAGCTTAGCCTGATCTTGTGCTCGCCGACGTCTTGTTCAAATTTGAGTCCGAAAGACTTACGGTCAAACTGCACGCCGTCTCTCATCCTGTCCGCATACGCCGCTTCGCCCTCGCCCAGATCCGTGCTAAGCTGAATGGCGGTAGAATCGGTAGGCGTGATCGTGCCTACGAGTGAGACGCTGTTACGTTTATAGTGTGTATGCATTTTCTGTCCGCCGCCGCTTTTATAGTCGCCGCTTTCATAATGCCCGCCCGAGATCTGCAAGCTGCCCCATTCATTGCCCACGACGGCGTCGGCTACGGTTTCGAAGCGTCTAAAGCTTCCGCCTAGCACGCTAAAATTCCCGCCGAATTGCGTTTTATCTAGTCTTAAAATATCTCGATCGAAGAAAATACCGCCGCTGATGAGCGCTCCATATCTGACGTCCTGCGGACCTTTGACGATGCGCACGGAGTTGTAGTTTTGCGCCGAGATGTAGGTGATGGGCGTATCCATACGCATGCCGCAGCCGCCGTTTAGCGTGCTGCCGTCGATGAGCACGGGCAGTCTGGACGCCGTCTGCGAGCGGTAATAAACCTCGCTGCCGCCTCCGCCCTTGCGCTCCATCGAAAAGCCGCTTAAGTTCAAAAGCGATTTTGCGATGTCGCCGTTTTCTAAAATAGTGTCTTTACCCGCGATCTCCACCTTCGTGGGCTCTTGCAAGATAGATTTTTTAAAATTCGACGATACGATTATCGTGCCTAAATTTACGTCCTTGCTCGCAGTATCGTCTGCGCTCAAGGCGCCGCATAGCAAAACCCCCGCCACAACATAAGATAACTTCATTTTTGATCCTTTGGATATTATGATAAACGATTGCGAAATTTAATCACAAAAAATATTAAATTTATATTAAATTTAATATTTTAAAAAGTTAAAATTTTACGCCGTAAATCCCAAGCCGAAGGGCGCTTCGGAAAAATATATAGCGATCCTTTAATCGCTAGAATTTAAATTTTCTAAATTCTATCTTTTCATTAAAAATCGACATCGTGCGTTGAAGATTGCTTA
>NZ_CALHHT010000071.1 GCF_938031315.1 uncultured Campylobacter sp. | reverse complement strand
ATGACGAATTATATGGAGCTGCTGATGCAGAATCAGCCGTGGAATTTAATCGTATTTATGGTTCTGCCGATGGGGCTAGCCGAGGCGATAGTGGCAAGCGAGTTTTTTAGCCTGTATCGTAATGACGAGCGTGCGACGAGTACGAAGCTAAATAAGGTGCTAAGCATAATTTTAGGCGTTTATTTTACCGGGCTGATGATCTACGTAGCGATTAAAATTTTACCGACGATGCAATGGCGAGGCAGCGTCGATATCATCGCGATGAGCGCATATATGGCCTGCGTGCTACCGCTACTGATTCTGCTTGCGCTAGAGCTAGGCATCATCGCCAAGGGCGCTACGTTCCGCAGCAAGCTAAAGATCCACTTTTGCACGCTCATAGTGTTTTTGGTGCTAAATCACGTAGCGATGGCTCTTGGTATGACCGATCCCGGCAACGGCAATATCGGCGGTATGCAGATGAATCATATGAATGGCATGAGCCACTCTATGGATATGAGCGGGCCGCAGACGGATCATTCGAGCATGGATCACGGCTCGATGCATGATGGATCTATGAGCCATAATGGCATAAATATGAAGGATGTGCCGATGATGGATATGAACCACACGGGGCATTAGGGCTAAATTTCATAAGAGTCCGCCAATAAGCGTATTTGCGCTTAACGAAAGCTCAACGAAACAGGCGAATCAGCGCTCGTGCTTTTAAATTTAGCGCGAGATAGCTGCGGTTATCGCGCTAAAAAATAACGCGGCAGCTAGCGCTAATTTTATTTGTACAATTGAATGCATTTAGGCTACTCCGCTTAAAAATTTCACTCACTAGGAAATTTAAATCAAGAAACAATGCCTGCTTGGATTTAGATATAAATTTCATTTTGCTTTTTACTCGCCAATATCTATCTAAACGCCATTTTAGCGCGACTTGCGAATTCTTGTATGCTTGCGGATACTAGGCGTCTTGACTAAGGTGCGGATTTTGGTTCGCGATTCGCGTTTTGGCGTCAAAAAATATGCTTTTTTACTTGTAAATTTTTAAATCCGCAAAGAGACTTTTGGGGCTGTCGGTTTCGCGCTTTTTCGCATGCAAAAGCAATCTATTTTGCGTTACAAAAAGCGCAATTGCATACAAATGCGGCATCACGGGCAATCAAACATTATGATTTTGCCACTATGCTCGGCAATCTCGGCAAAATTTTTAGCTTCAAATTCCAGCCCACAAACCGCGCACGGCGGGAATTTTTCTATCGCCCGCTCGCCAAAAAGCTCGCAAATCCCACCTATTGCGGGATTATGTCCGACGATAAAGACGCACTGCGCGTCATTTGAGCCACCCAGCTGGCTCGCAGCCGTTATGTTACCCGCGCCGTAGCCAATGCCGCTTGCTAGATCGCCTACGACATCGCCGGGCCCACACACGGATACCGAATCACCGCCACTTGCGCTTAAAATTTCCGCATCGCCCGATATGCCGCCTATTCCCATTTTTACGGCACCCTCTTTTTTGCGACGGGCATTGCGGTTTAAATCGCCCGCGCTGTCGCCGTCATTTGCAGCTTGCGCATCCGCCGCGTCGTCCGCGCTGTCGCCCTCGCAAACGCCCAAGACGTAGGCGTCCACACCGCGCGCATGTAAAACAGATCCCGCGCTTTTTACGCTGCCGCGTAAAGCATGCGAGCTAGCCTGCGGGCCGTATTTATCGGTGCCGAAAAATCTTGGCGATGCGCCGTCTAGTTCGCGAACGAATTCCGCTAAATTCCATAAATTTATATCATAAAGTTCGCGCGAAACTCTTAAAGCCTGCGGTACGCCTAGCGCGGCCGCGATGATTCGCGCCGTCGTAAGTGCGCGAACTGCGGAGCTTACGACGATAAG
>NZ_CALHHT010000070.1 GCF_938031315.1 uncultured Campylobacter sp. | reverse complement strand
ATTTCGTTGCGGATGTAGATCGCGGGCACCGTCAGCAAAAACGCAAATCCCACCAGCAGATACACGACCAGCAGCTGATAAAAAGTAAGATTTTTCTCTTTTTGATTTCCGGCGTCGTAGTTGCGTAAAAGCTCGTTTTGATCCTGCGTGAAGTTCGAAGGCACGCTAGTTTGAGCCAGGTATTCGTATCTATCCATTTTAAATTTCTCCATAAATTTAAACGCTTACGAGATGGGAATTCCGTCTCGTTTTATCTTTTAAAAATATCAAATTTCATAGAATTTTACCGAAAATTTTATGAAATTTAATGCACAAAATTTTACAAGCGCTCTCTTCAAATCATTTTAGCCTAAAAATTCTTAGCTTCGCACTCGCGGCTCGCGAATTTTGCGCTAGCTCCTGCGCATCCGCCGTTAGCGGGCTTTTGGTTAAAATTTTTCCCAAAGAATGATCTCCACCGCATTCGCAACGCATCACGCCGCTTGGGCAGATACAGCTGCGCTCCCACTGCTTAAAGCGCGTCTTTACGATGCGATCTTCAAGCGAATGAAATGAGATTATAGCGACATTTGCATTAGTTAAGATTAAATCGCGCGATTTTTGCTCGATGAGATCAAGCAGGCCTTTTAGCTCGCCAAGCTCGTTATTTACCTCGATGCGAATCGCTTGAAACGCTAGCGCGGCGAGGCTGATACTACGCCCTTTGGCGGGCTTTGTTCCGATCAAATTTGCCAAAGCTTTAGCGCTTGTTAGCGGTGCGTTAGCCCGCGCAGCAGCTATTTTGGAGGCGATTGCGTTAGCATTTGTTAGCTCGGCGTATTCGCGAAAAATGCGCGCGAGTTCAGCTTGCGAATAGCGGTTTACGACGTATGCCGCATCCAGCGCCGCGCCCGCGTCCATTCGCATATCCAGCGCGTCGCTTTTAGTGGAAAAGCCGCGGCAGTTTTTATTTAGCTGAAGCGACGAAACGCCGATATCTGCTAGAATTCCGCGAACTGCGCGGAGTTTTTGCTCGGGCAAAATTTTTAAAATTTCGCTAAATTTAGCCTTATGAATCTCTACGCGGTCATTAAATTTACTAAGCCGCTCGCGCGAAAATTCTATCGCTTCGGCGTCTCTGTCGCAGGCGATGAGTTTAAGGCGTGGATTAGCGGTCAAAATGCCCTCGCTGTGCCCTCCGTAGCCTAGCGTCCAGTCTAAAACATAGCCATCTTCTAGCCCGGCAAAAGCTGCGATCGTCTGCGAAAAAAGAACGGGAATATGTGGAACTTGCACCTGAATTTATCCTTTTGAAATTTCTAATCCTATATAATA
>NZ_CALHHT010000069.1 GCF_938031315.1 uncultured Campylobacter sp. | reverse complement strand
TCCTCTTCGCCGCGCTCGCGCGCCCGATGGGGCCCATCACGACGCTAGGGAAAAATGCCAAAAAGCACGCCAAGCTCAAAAAGCCCTGCTCGCCGCATTCGCGCCTATAAACCGAGACGAAATAGGTGATTGACATAAAAACATAATATGAAATTCCAAGCGGAAACGCCACGCTATCAACGGCACCTAGGTGCAGCGCAGCAAGCGCGGCATTGAAAAACTCCCTGACGTAGCCATAATATTTAAAAAACGCGAGAAAAAATAAGCCGCCAGCAACCGCCGCAAGCATCACTGCGCGTGCCTTCGTAGTGGGTAGTGGGAGCTGCTTCGCTAACCCCGCTTTTTGCACCTGCTTTGCTATGCCAGCTTGTTTTGTTACACCCATCTGCTTGGTTGCCACTTTACGCGAGAGCTTTTTCTTATGCGAAGACTGCTTTGCGGGCGGTATGGCTTTTGCGACTACGCGATTAGCGCGAGCGATACACACCCCTGCAAAATATACGAAAGCGCTATAGGCTGCAAGCACCAGCGCAAAGCGAGGATTTACGGAGCACATAAAGCCGTAGCTTGCTAACAGGATCAGGATTTTTTGCGCGAAAATATAATTTTTGAGCGTCCAATAAACGATTAAAAACGCTAAAAAAGCAAGGACAAACTCGGGCGAAAAAAATGTCATTCAATCTTTCCAATTTAAATTTTTAAAGCTCTTGCGGGCTTTTAGACGCTTGCAACGCGAGATTTATATGAAGCAAAAAAGCTTTTTTTAAATCGCTTACAGCGCGATATTTTATGCGCAGGTGCGGCATTGCGCCGCTAAACGCTCTAATAAATCTAGCGTCCAAATCCTTAGATTTCATGGACAGCTTGCAGCAAGCCCTTGCCACGTGAGCGAAATTTCGCCACAATGGCAAAATTTGAAACGCAAATGAGGGCTCGACGCACGAATAAAATTTTTAAACGCGCTGAGTGCTTTGCATCAAATTCCCACGAAACCTCGCAAACGCAGTCTCGCAAGTTCTACCCGCAGGATTTCAAAATAAGCGCCTTTTGGAATCATGCCATATAAATTAAACACGGGCAGCGCCGCTAAAATCTTACGAAATAAGATGAGCCACACTTCATCACAACTATGAGGGCTAAAATCCTACAAAGCAAAATTTTAAAAGCCAAAATTTTGCGGCGACGATAAAATTCCGCCCGTTAAAATCTATCGCGCGAAATTACTAAGTAAATCTCACTTTAAGGCGTGATAAAAACCATCTAAAAGCTGCGCCTTATGAGCCAAAATCATAGCTTTTAATTTTTACCGCAAATTGCAGACCTGCGCCGCCATAAAGGCTCTTTTAATTTTATGGTAACGCAAACGCGTCTTGCGCTAGCCTCGCTCTTTAGTGTAAAACACAAGTTAAAATCAACGAGTTTCGCGTCGTAAATTTTGGCTCTAACTCGAATTTAATGCGGCGTAAATTCAGGCTAGCCAGGCAAAATTAGTCGTAAATTTAATGCGGCTACATAGATTTTGACTTAGGCTGAAATTTAACCTAGCAGAGCCGAATCTCGCTTCGCAATCTAGCCATTCTAACGAGATAATGTAAATTTTAATTTGCAATTTAAAATTTCTAGCGCAACGATACCAGCTTTAGCTTGCGTTTTGAAATTCTAATCTAGCGACGCAAGCAGTTCATAAAATGCCGCGTAAAATTGCAAATTTCAGCTTTTTTTATTCGGCTGGCGAGGTTTGTGTGCGCAAGAACTGATTTGTGAAAATTTTAAAATTTTATCGCTTGCCCCAGCCTACTTTCAGGGCAATCGCAATGAAATTTACGCTCCGCGTCTCAAGCAAGTGAGCAGTTGCGATGAAATTCTAAGCTATCAGTCGAGATGAAATTTTACGCCGCATTTTAAAAAAATCCCGCGCCTGCCCAACTGCGAAATCCGTAAATCTCGCGCTAAATTTCATATTGCTGCATTACTTAGCGGCTATCAAATTTGCTTGCCAAGCAGACGCGTAGAAATCTCTTACCGCCCTTTAATACTCGTTCGAAGTAAAATTTCGCGCAGCTATTTTAACAATCCATACTCGAAATAAACGCTCTACATAATTCTATCGCAAAACGGGACTGCCGGGTGGAATTTTGCCCGGCAGCAAGGTCTTTTTTTTGCGCTAGATTTATGCTTCTGCGCGGATTATCCTTACCGCTTCGACCATATTTTTTAGGCTCGGGCGAACCTCCTCCCATTTGCGGGTTTTT
>NZ_CALHHT010000068.1 GCF_938031315.1 uncultured Campylobacter sp. | reverse complement strand
CGGACCGTGCCGCCAGATGGGCCCCGTCGTCGACGAGATCGCCGCCGAGATTGAGAGCCTGCTAAAGCCGAAGCGTCCGCAAAGCTTCGGCGAAAAAATTGATTTTTTAGCGCACTTAATCTCGCTTCGTAAAATTTTTGTAAAACGCCTTAGCGGTCGCGGAGAATGCCAGCAGGTCGCGCATCTGGGTGCTGACGTCGATTTGGGCGAGCTTCCCGTACTTAAGACCTGGGAGGATGACGGCGGCGCGTTCATCACGATGGGGCAGGTCTACACGAAGGATCTGAACTCACAAACGCAAAATCTCGGCATGTATCGCATGCAAATTTACGGGCGCGACCGCCTGGGGATGCACTGGCAGATACACAAAGACGGCGCGGGCTTTTTCGACGAATACCGCAAAGCGGGGCGCAAGATGCCCGTATCCGTGGCGATCGGCGGCGATCCGCTCTATATCTGGTGCGGTCAGGCGCCGCTGCCGAAGGGGATTTTTGAGCTGCTGCTTTACGGCTTCATCCGCCGCAGCCCCGCTCGCCTCGTAAAATCGATTACGAATGAAATTTACGTTCCCGCCGATGCGGACTACGTGATCGAGGGCTTTGTCGATCCCGCAGTAAGCGAGCCGGAGGGGCCTTTCGGCGATCACACGGGATATTACACGCCGGTAGAGCCATTCCCGGTGATGGAGGTTAGCGCGATCACGCACAAGCGCGCGCCCGTATTTCACGCCACCGTCGTGGGCAAGCCGCCGCTTGAGGATAAATTTATGGGATACGCGACCGAGCGGATCTTTTTGCCGCTGTTTCGCACGAGCGCGCCCGATCTGATCGATTATAAAATGCCCGAAAACGGCGTATTTCACAATCTGATTTTGGCTAAGATCGCCGTGCGCTACCCCGCTGCTGCCAAACAGATCATGCACGCGTTTTGGGGCGTGGGGCAGATGAGCTTCGTAAAACACGCCGTTTTCGTGCCGCAAGACGCGCCGAGCTTAGATGAGTACGAGGCGCTTACGAAGTACGTCCTAAACCGCATAGGCGCGCGCAGCCTCGTTTTTAGCGAGGGTGTGTGCGATCAGCTCGATCACGCAAGCCCGAACTCCTGCTTCGGCGGCAAGCTCGGTATCGATGCGACGGCGGATTTAAGCTCGCAGGCACCGCAAATTTTAAGCGACGAGGAGCTGCTAGCGAAATTTCAAAGCGAGGAGCCCGCTATTTTGGCGCTTAAGCAGCACTTTTGCGATACGAAAAACCCGCTCGTGCTGATAAACATAGACAAAAAAGAGCTCGTAGAGCGTAGCTGGCGGCGGCTTTTGAAATTTAGCGAGCATTTTAAAATTTTGATTTTTACCGATGCGGGGAACGACGCGAGCAACCTCTATATGAGCGTTTGGCGCGTCGTAAATAGCATCGATGCGCTGCGCGACGTGTTTGTGACGCAGGACGATCGCATCTGCATCGATGCTACGAGCAAGCACGAGTGGGAGGGCTATACGCGCCGGTGGCCGCAGGAGACGCTCTGCAGCCGCGAAGTCGTAGCAAGCCTCATAGAGCGCGGTATCTTGCAGGACGAGCCCGAGCTATTTAAGAAATTTGAAATTTTTTGAGGACGCGGGGCGAAACTTCGCGCGGATTTGAAATTTTAAAATTTAGCTTTGATTTTACACTCTGATTTTAAGGGCTGCACGTTAAATTTAAAATAAATTTATTTGAATTTATGTGTTTAAGCGGTGAAATTTTATAAAATTTTCAATGGTAGAAATAGCAAAATTTTTAAAATCTTTATAAAATTTGCAATAGCTAGATTTAGGAAGTATAAACGTATTGCGTATTTAGGATATGCCACAAATCCGAAGTCGGACAGGTTCGCGCGTCAAAGCCAAAGCAAGCCCGCGGCTTCAAAGCTTTGAAATTTTAAAAATTTAAGGATCATATAAATTTAATGAAAGTAAGATCGTCGATTTTTTATACCATCACGTTCATCTTCGCGCTCGCTGCTGTGGGCGTTTCGCTCGCTCTGCTCTGGCTCATCGGCTACGATCAGCAAAACTACACCCGCGAGCTAAACTCCAAGTACTCCATCGTCGCGCGCGCGAACCTATATCAGATGAGCAAGCTCATCAGCGATGTCGAATACGAACGGCAGGTCGCAAATTTCGAGTTTTCGACCATCCGCGATGAAGCCAAGCGCGATGAGATCATTGCAGGCGCCGAAATTTTAGATAGCATCTCCGCAGACATCGGCTCTGCGGACATCTTGCTTTTTAAGCGCAAGCACTACTTAAAAATCACTCACGCTGGCGAGACGCGGCTTTTAAACGACAAGGAGTATCAGCCCTACCGCTACGATATTTTCAAAGCGATCTACGGCGTCATCTTGGTAATCATCCTGCTTGCGTATATCTTCATCATCCGCAAAATTCGCCCCCTTCGCAAGCTCAAACGCCAGATCGATAAATTTGCTAAAGGCGATCTTCAGATCAAGGACGTAAGCGTAGGAAACGACGAAATTTCCGAGGTTTCGCACGCATTTTACGAGGCGGTCACGCAGATAAACAAGCTTAACGAATCGCGCCATCTGTTTTTGCGAAACATAATGCACGAGCTCAAAACTCCCATCACAAAGGGTCGCATCGCCGTCGAGATGATCGAGCACGGTAAAAATCAGGAGCGTCTCATCTCGGTATTTGAGCGGCTGGAGAGCCTAATCAACGAATTTGCGGCAGTCGAGCGCGCAACTGCGGGCACGGCGCTAGTCGAACGAGGAATTTTTCCCATGGATGAAATTTTAAAAGAAGGGCTCGGCATCGCGATGATCGGTCCCGGCTGCGTCACGCTGCAA
>NZ_CALHHT010000067.1 GCF_938031315.1 uncultured Campylobacter sp. | reverse complement strand
AGACTATGAAGATTTTATATACCACAATAGTACCTTTTGCGGACTACGCGAGCTAGCTCTAAAAACAATCCATATTTTCGGCTACGATTTGGACGACTTCGACTATGACTAAAAGCCTTATAAGGAAAAATAGAATATGTATAAGCAAATAAAAGAGCTGCTAGAAAAGAGCGGCATAGAATTGAGCGAGGGTTTGAAAGAGAGCGAAATAGACAAAATAGAGCAAATTTATGAGTTTAAATTTCCAAAAAGCCTAAGAGATTTTTTGTCATATACATTGCCCATTTCGGTAGAATTTTATAATTGGAGAGACTTTAGCGATGAAAATATAAAGGAGATAAAGCAGGCTATGAACTACGTCTTTGAGTACTTAAAAAACGATCCTATTGATGAAATTTTTCCAAATGAGAACTATTGGAATACGCAAAAATGGGGTCCGATGCCCAAAGACAAATCTCGCAAGCGAGCCATTATACTAGAAGCAGCCAAAATTGCACCTAAGATTATACCTATATATTCTCATAGATATATGCCGTGTCTTAAATTACCGGATCCGCCGGTCTTATCTATACACTATACCGATGTCATTTATTATGGGAAAAATTTATATGACTACTTTTTGAGGGAATTTGGTAAAAATCCTCTTGAGCCGGTCAGAAAATGCCCGTATGTGCCTTTTTGGTCTGATTTATACTAAAATTTAATAAAGGCGAGTTTGCGTTAATTTACGATTATTTGATTTTTATAATTTAAAGAAAATATGCGTTAGTATAGTTAAGGCGGGGAAAAATGATAGAAGTAGTGATTGACTTTGATGAGTTGCAAAAAGACAGAAGATATATTGATGAATGGCATGATTATTGCCCCAAAGAAATAGAGCATAAGTTATACTCATATTTATCCGAAAAGCTTTCTTTGCCGCTACGTATCGGCCCTGATGCATTCGCGGATTTCTTTTGGTTTCTGCGATTTAAGGAATGGAAAGACTATAGCGAGGAAGAATGGGAGCGATATAAAGATAAAGACGAGTGGGAAAGCTATAGCGAATATATCGAGGAAAAAGAGGAAAACTCACGATATGGTTTAAAAAATAAGCAAGGCGCTCGAGACGATTTAAAGTTAATTTTCTTAAATTTTAATGCATTTAAGAAAAAATACAGCGATCTGGCTAGGCAGTTGCTAGACGTGATAAAATTTACGCTCTCGGAGACCGCCAAATACCTAGATTACGATGACTTGCTTGATATTCAAATAGAAATTCGAAGCTAGAAGATTATGAAGCGGCAATGAGAAATAAATTCTAGGAAAGAAGCGAATGAGATACAACGATTTGATATTTTTAAATTTATTCCGTAATTACAAAGATGAATTTGCCGGAGTCGGTCGGCGCGACTTTGTAATTTATTTGGAAGAGCTGGTTAAGGCTGGAGAATATGGTATAGCGCTGGAAGATTTTTTAGTTCAAATGTATGAATATGATATAAAAATTTCTTCTAACGACTTAACAATTATAAAAAATTTATGCGAAGGCGTGAATGTCGATAGTAATTTATGGTTGGTTCTAAGTATTAAAGCGACGGGCGATGAAAATATACCTAAAAGGGCTCATTGTGATAGAGGAATATATAAAAATAATAGAGGATTTTTTGCAAAATAGAATCAACGTATTTGAATTCGAAAAGATATATTGGGATAAATTTATGAATGATAAAAATTTTCCCGATGAATATTATGGACCGCTTAATAGACTTCTTACTGACATCGATGAATTTGAACCAGACGAAGAGTTGAGGGGTGATGATACGGTAGGCGATTCATTAAGTGAAGAGGATCTAAGGGAGTGCGCGAAAAAGGCTTTAAAACAAATTGCACTTTTAAAATATTAGTTCCTACAAAAATAAAAATATATTACGATATAATGCGGGCAAATCCACATCCCAATAAAAGGAAACCCAAATGCAAATTGACGGAAAAGAGATATTTAAAAAGGGTGATCTTA
>NZ_CALHHT010000066.1 GCF_938031315.1 uncultured Campylobacter sp. | reverse complement strand
TATAGGCTAGCTTATTTAGCCGTTCTATCGCGCTAAATCAGTGCGGAGTGCAATATGGCATCTACCAGCGGCTAGCTACATAGAATTCTTTAAATTTACGTAGCTAGCCCGCACTGCGTAAATACTCTAGTATTAAAATTTCGCTTAACATAGTTTTAAATTTACACACAAAGCCTCAAGGAGCGAAATTTTAAAATTCTATCGCTACAGAATTTTAAAATTCCACGACATGAAATTTTAAAATTTGCCCCACAAATTTGGCGACGAGATTTTAAAATTATACTCTTGATTCAATCTTGTCATCGTAAATTTAGCCTACGCGCTGTAAAATTTCAAAATTTTAAAATACCAGCTAAAGGAAAAATATGAAAGTTTTAGTCGCGATCGACTCGTTTAAGGGCTCGCTTAGTTCGCTTGAGGCAGGCAACGCCGTAAAATCAGGCATCGAAAAGCTAGGCTGCGAGGTGCTCGTCAAACCTATCGCAGATGGCGGCGAAGGAAGCGTTGAAGCCCTTGCAGACGCGCTAAAAGCTAAGTTCATGGACGTCATCGTAGTAAATCCGTTAGGCGAAAAAACGCCCGCGCGCTACGCCTTAAAAGGCGAGCTAGGCATCTTAGAAATGGCGTCCGCATCGGGTCTGCCGCTCATCGAAAAATCGCGCCGAAACCCGCTAAAAACAAGCACCTACGGCTTTGGCGAGATGATCTTACACGCCGCAAGCAAGGGGGCGCGAAAGTTTATCATAGGCATCGGCGGAAGCGCTACGAACGATGCGGGCACGGGCATGCTAAGCGCTTTGGGCTTTAAATTTACGGACGAGCGCGGCGAAGCGCTTGCGGGCACAGGCGAAAATTTAATCAAAATAGCGGCGATCTCGGACGCGGACGTGCCGCAAAGTATCAAAGATAGCGAGTTTCTCATCGCCTGCGACGTGGATAATCCGCTCTTCGGCGAAAACGGCGCGGCGCATGTTTACGGACCACAAAAGGGCGCGGACGAAGCGGCAGTAGAGACGCTGGATGCAGGGCTGCGAAGCTTTGCGGGCGTCGTAAGCAAGAGCCTTGGAAAGGAGCTTTACAGCGAAAAGGGCGCGGGCGCGGCAGGCGGTCTGGGTTTTGGCTTCGTAAGCTTCCTGCGCGCGCAGCTAAGGCCCGGCATTGACATCATCACCGAGCAGATCGGACTGCAAAACGATGTGCAGGGCGCCGATCTGATCATCACCGGCGAGGGCAGGCTCGACTTCCAAAGCCGCATGGGCAAGACCCCAAGCGGCGTGGCGAAGATCGCCGCGCGCTACGGCGTACCCGTCATCGCACTGGCAGGCTGCGTCTCGCCCTGTGCCGGCGGCTGCAACGAGCACGGCATCGGCGCGTTTTTCAGCGTTTTAAACGAGCCGATGAGCCTTGAGCGTGCGATGCAGCCCGCCGTCGCGACGCAAAATTTAGCCCGCGTCGCCGAACAGGCGGTGAGATTGTTTCTGCTAGGACGCAGCGCTAAATAGGGCTTTTGAATTGAAATTTTAAGGCGCATCCGCTAAAACTCGCAGCGGGTACGACGCGTATGCGCGGCAGGTGCGGTCGCAAAATAAGGCGGCAGCGGCTCACGGCATGCAACGCGGCGAAGAAGCGAAAATTTTAGTAGGATAAATTTTCGTGCTTTTGAAAAACGCGGCGCAGCCTTGACGCAGATGCAGCGCTCGTGCGGCTTACAGCACAAAAATATGCGTAACGAGGCGAACGAGCGGCGACGGCTCGCGGCAGGCGGATGCTGGTCCACGACGCGCATGCACGGCAAGTAAATACCGCGTGCAGCTTACGACGGGCAGCAGA
>NZ_CALHHT010000065.1 GCF_938031315.1 uncultured Campylobacter sp. | reverse complement strand
GATCATCGTAAAAGTCGTTGCAGAAGTCTCTTTCTTTTGATAAATGCTCTTCATACTCTTTTTTGAGCGTTGCATTATCTTCTATCGTAACAAAATAAAAACTCTTGCCATTAAAGGTAGTTGCACCCCGGATCATAGGTTCGTGAAGAGCTTTTCTTACAACTTTTTTATCTTGAATTTTCCATAAAATAGGTTCCAGTTGCCATGGCATCGATGGGTGCTTTATATCATCCGCTTTTGCGAACGATACGGCAAACAAGATCGCTAAAATAAAAGCACGAATTTGCATTCCTTGCTCCTTAAAATAGGCTTTTGGAATCCTAAAAGCGTTTTTTGTTATCGGTCGTATAAGCTTATACAACATAATTACTTAATCAAAGTATAAAATATATTATCATATCCGCACAAATATGAATTTATGCATATACCGCCGATCTATACGGCAGGCTTTCAGTGTTTCAATTACCGATCAATTTTATTCACATTCATGAATGTATGGATCTTTTAGGGTAAATTCACCGTAATTTCCCAACCAAAATTTTGCATGCTTAAAATTATCAATGGCAAATGTCGCATGGTGCTCGCTGTATACCCTGCGTGATCTGCATTTTTTGCCTTTGTAATCATAGTGATCTGCGAGCTTTTTATAAAACTCGATACTTTCGTTATCAAAGTCGTAGCCCAGCGCGATATCTTGATTTCGCCCGTCGTAAAAATGGATATAGTCGAAATCGAGGTTGTAATAAACCTTGCAATGACCATTTTCGCCGTTTATTATGGCATCGCTGCAATATTTTTCTAGTTTTAATTTCTCTTTTTCAAACTCATGCCGTAGCTTGGTTTGCTCAGACGGGTCTAAATTTTGTGTTTTCTCAGTAAAAAATTTCTCTTCATACCCAAGCGCCTTTTGCAATAAAATAGTCGCATATTCGGCTCTTTTAGAATAAAAATATAGAAAATAGGAGATGTATAACATAAAGATGAAGCCTGCAAAAATCATAAAATTTCTAAGTAGTTTTTTCAAATCGTTGCCTTTTTAAATTATAAGATGGCAAGGTATACTGCCGCCAAAATCTATTTTCTAGCATAAATTCATCGCCCCGTTGCGCAAAATTTTGCGGGCAAAGCTTATGTCGATAAAATTTTATAAATCGCGTTTAGCCGAAGTTTACGGGATCCATATCGATCTCGACGGGCAGATGCTCAAGCGCGCGCGCAGCATTAATAAGCGGCACGTGTGAGCCAGCGCGCAGCAGAATTTCAAAGCGAAATTTCGACGCGATATAGGCGATACCCGCCTTGCCGTAGCCGATGATCTCAAAGCCCTCGCTCGCCTTCTCTTTCAAATACTGCGCGGAATTTTCGGCAGTATTTTCGGCCGATAAATTTATAAAATTTTGCGCGCTGCTCTTTCTTTCAGGCTTTAAATTTGCGCTGTCCGCGCCTGCGTCGCAAGCTAAAATTTGCGCGGCATTTTTCAAATTTGAAGCGTTTTGGCGGTTTAAATTTGCGTCGTCCGCGCGCAGATCCGAGCTTTGAAATTTAAAATTTGATATTTGCTTGCCGCCCTGTTGCGCAGAATTTTGCAAATTTAAAGCGCTTAGATTCGCTTGCCCCGCGTCCAGCCCGTCATGCAAAACAAACGCGCTACTTCCCGACTGTTTGCGGCGCAAAAGCTCAAGCGCGGCGTTCATTATCTCGCTCGCCGCCTTTTCGTTTTTATGCGAGATCAGCACGCGCAAAAGCCGCATATACGGCGGATAGAGCCCCTCGCGAAACTCCGCCTCGTCGCGCAAAAAATCGTCGTAGTTTTCGATATAATCCCTAAAAAAGCCGCTCTGGCGCGTCTGTATGACGACCCTGCCCTGCCCCGAGCGGCCCGCGCGGCCAGCCACTTGTATCGCAAGCGCTAGCGTCTTTTCGCGCGCCCTAAAATCGGGATAGCTCAGATGCTCGTCGATCCCCATTATCACCGCAAGATCCACGCCGTGGTAATCGTGCCCCTTACTAAGCATCTGCGTGCCCACCAAAATGTCGATTTTATGGGCGTTGAAGTTATTGAGCAGCGCCTCTAGCTTGCGCTGCGTCGTGATCTCGTCGCGATCAAATTTTGCGATGCGAGCACTCGGAAAACGCGCCGCAAGCTGTGCCACAAGCTCGCCCGTGCCGATCTTGCGCGCCTGCATCACCTCGCCGCCGCAGTTTTCACAAGACGCCTTGTAAAACGTGCTAAAGCCGCAGTAATGGCACTTCAGCGCCGCAGCGTCCGCGTGGTAGCTCATCCCGACGGCGCAAAACGGGCAGCGCACGATCTGCCCGCAGTTTTCGCAAACCATATATTTGTAGTTCGCGCGCGTCGGCAAAAACACGACCGCCTGTTTGCCGGCTTTGAGGCTACGCCCGATCTCGGTTAAAATTTTAGGGCTCAGTCCCGTCTCGCTCTCATCGAAAATGAAACGCTTGGCGCTGCTAAAATAGGTGCCGCGCAGGCGGAAGTGCGGCTGCTTCGCGTAGGTGCTAAGCGCGGGCGTCGCGGAGCCCAAAACCACGCGGATGCCAAGCTTCTTGCCGACGAAAATCGCGGCGTCGCGGGCATTTAGGCGCGGCGCGGCGGCCGATTTATAGCTGTCGTCGTGCTCCTCATCCACGACGATGAGGCCTAGATCGCTAAAGGGCAAAAACAGCGCCGAGCGGGCGCCCGCGATGAGCCTGATCTCGCCTGCGTTAAATTTCGCTAAAATTTCACGCTTTTTTTTGGGCGAAATTTTAGAGTGCCAGACGCCGAGCCGCTCGCCAAAATAGCTTTGTAGCCGCTTCGTCATCTGCGGCGTGAGCGAAATCTCGGGCATCAAAAACAGCGCCTGCTTGCCCGCAGCGAGCGCCTGCGCGATCAGCGCGATATAAATTTCGCTCTTGCCGCTGCCCGTATCGCCGAAGATCAGCGACGTCTCATTGGCTTCGGCAAATTTACGCGCTTGCTCCTGCGCGAGGGTGAGGTTTGGAATTTTACCTATTTGAAGCAGGGATAGCGACGGCGGGACGGAGCTTTGTGCCGCGGCGTCTGAATTTTGAATTGAGATGGAATTTTGCGCTGAAGTAGAATTCTGAATCGAAATGGAATTCTCTCCCTCGGTAAAATCCCGCTCTTGGATCGAATTTTGCGCGATAGCGAAATTTTGTTTGTGTGCAGGATCAGGTTCGGCAGCAAAATTTATGGCGGTCTTCATAGCGACGGAATTTTGCACAGATACGGAATTTTGAATTGAAGTGAAATTTTGCTCGCCAGAGAAGTCCTGAGTTTGAATAAAATTCTGTGCGGCGGTAGAATTTAGCGCGAAATTTTGCGAGGTAAAATTTAAGGGCTGTCTTAAATTCTGTTTTTGTGCGGAATTCTGCGCAGTGGCAGAATTTTGTATGATGCTAGAATCTCTGCCAAGTGCGAAATTTCGCTCACCTGCGGGAGTTTGCTTGGAGGCGCAATTCTGCTTGGTAACAGGATTTGCAAAATCTTGCGTCGTCTCGCTTGCAGGCTCGAAAATTCCAAATGCAACGCCCTTTTCGCAAACATAGTAATGCGCGATAAAATTTGCAAGTGCGATCTGAAACGGAGTAAATTTAAGCTGCGAAATTTCAGAAATTTCCTTGGTTTTGAAGCTCGGCTTTGCAACCTCACGAAGGATCACGGCGGATTTGACGCTCGATTTTACAGGAACGGATACGATTTGATAAGCTGGGATTTTAAAATTTGAACTATAAGTAAGCGGCTTTAGGCTGGCACCCAAAACCGCAACTTCATAATAGAGCATTTAGCTATTGAGCTAAGGATTGGCAAAGCTCGTCAGCGTGATTACAATCGAATGAGCCTACATTTCTATCTTTATTTGCACCGGAAGTAGGTATACTAGCTCTTGTTGGATAATAAGTAAAGTTAGTACTTTTGCCTGCTACGGTAGCCGTATATGTAGATGTGGCATTATCGTTGCCATTTCTAACCAAAGTCCAGCCGTTCCTACCACCATCTCTCATAGGATAGATAGGTTGCTGCAAAACGCCTTCAAAAAGAGTGGCGTTGTCCGAGCCCTCCAAAGCAGGCCACGCAGTCACGCCCCTCATCATATTCTCGCTTCTAACTAGCGAAAGTCCGCTTCTAATGGCGGCGATATCCCCACGCATCTTAGCG
>NZ_CALHHT010000064.1 GCF_938031315.1 uncultured Campylobacter sp. | reverse complement strand
GAGAGTTTATGAGCTAATCGAAAAAGCGCAAGACACTGTAGACTTGCTACAAAAAGACGGCTCATGGGGTATGCACGGCTTTAAATATACTAAACAAAGGCTAGAGGCCGCTAAAGAGTATATTAAAGAGGCTCAAAGAATTTTAAACGCAAACCTATAGCGATAAAGGGGGCGGGGCGTCCGCTCCCTTTAAATTTAAATTGATGAAGGTAAAATATGCAAAAAACACTCTTTTTAGTACCGCTTTTAGCCGCTAGCCTATCCTTTGGCACGGATCTTACGCAGAATGATCAGCGCGAGGCTTACGCTATCGGCGCATCTACCGCGAAATACTTGATGAATCAAATTAGCGGACAGGAAAAACTAGGGATAAAAACCGATAAAGATATAGTTATAGAGGGCTTTTTGGATGTTTTTAAAGACGGATCCAAAATAAAAAATGACGAGATAGAAAAGCTTTTAAACGACAGAGCTGCCAAGCTTAATAAAGCAGTCGATGCGATCGCTAAAGCCGAGGTGGAGAAAAATTTAAAAGCAGGCGAGGAATTTATGGCGAAAAACGCCAAAAATCCAAATGTCAAAACTACAAAATCGGGCGTTCAGTATGAAATTTTAAAATCCGCCAAGGGCGACAAACCAAAGCCTGAGAGCATAATCGTGCTAAATTACAAAGCCTATCTACTCGACGGCACCGTGTTTGACGAAACCTATTCGGCGAAGATGCCCGCGCACCTGTCTATGATAAATTTAATCGACGGTCTGCAAGAGGGGCTACTTATGATGGATACCGGCTCGAAATATAAATTCGTAATCCCTAGCGATCTTGCTTACGGCAACGAGGGGATGGAGAAGATCCCGGGCGGCTCGACGGTCGTTTTCGAAGCGGAGCTGCTAAAGGTTCTAAAGCCGGGCGAGCTCGCCGAAGCGGCCAAAAAGCTTAGCGAGAGCGAGGCTAAAAGCTTTCACGACGCGAATAAAACAAAGTAGTTTTGCTTAAATTTAGTCGGAGGAGAATATGCAAAAGCAAAGAAGAAATTTTATAAAATCCGCCGCACTCGGCTCTTTGGGGCTCGGCGCAATCGCCTCAAGCTTGCTCTCACAAAACGGCACAGATAAAAGTGCGCAAGATGTAAACGCAAGTGCTAAAAAGCAAGAGCCGAAAAAGCCGCACTACGGCATGATATTCGATCAGAACAAATGCGTGGGCTGTACCGATTGCGAGATCGCCTGTAAAAAGGTAAATTTGGTTCCGAAAGGTCAAATGAGGCTTTTTATCCAGGATAAAACCGATCCGCTAAATTTGAAAGAAAAGCGCTATGTTAGAGTATCTTGTCAGCAGTGCGAGGACGCGCCGTGCGTAAAAGTCTGTCCGACAAAAGCCTGCCACAAGGACGAAAAAACCGGCATCACGACGATGAACACCGACGACTGCATCGCCTGTAAATACTGCATCGTCGCCTGTCCTTACGACGTGCGCTTTATAAATCACGAAACAAGAGCTGCGGAGAGCTGCAACTTCTGCTTGGATACGAATTTAAAAGACGGTCACGAGCCCGCCTGTATCGAGGCGTGCAGATACGAGGCGATCGTATTTGGCGATCTAAACGACGAAGAATCGCACATCAGCAAGCTACTTCGCGTAAAAGACAGCCTGCGAATGCGCCCGGAGTGCGGTACGAAACCGAGCCTGCGATATATTCCTGCGGTTAAATTGGGGGTGTGATATGAACGGAGCTATAAATTTCACTGCGACCTTCTCGCACGGCGTTGAGTGGGGCTGGCCGATCGCGGTTTATCTTTTGCTAGCGGGCATGAGCGGCGGCGCGTTAGTAGTCGCGATCCTCGTTAAGCTTTATAAAAAGCAAACCGAAAGCACGCCGCTGTTTAAGGCCGCGTCGTTGCTATCTTTCGTAGCGATCTTACTCGGTATGGTCTGCCTAGTAGCCGATTTGGAGCGGCCGCTTCTTTTTTGGAAAATTTTGATTAATTACAACTTTACCTCGGTTATGTCCGTGGGCGTGGCGGCGCTTTGCGTCTATATCCCGCTTAGCTTCGTAGCTTGCCTTTATGCGTTTGAGGCGGATTTGAGCGGATTTTTATCGCGCAGACTTAAATTTTTAAAAGGACTTTTCACGCTCGTAATGAAAATTTTAAACGCGCTTCGCCCGCTACTTCTTGCGCTTACGCTTGTTTTTGCGGTCGCGATCTGCGCCTATACGGGATTTTTGATCTCGGTTTTGGTTAGATTTCCTATCCTTAATACCGCCGTTTTACCTGCGCTTTTCGTGGCATCTGGCCTATCTGCGGGTATCGCAGGCTCAAGCCTAATAGCCGCGCTTTTCTTTAAAGCGGACCCGCACGGCGGCGATCTTAAAATTTTACACGCGGTCGAGTGGCCGGTTTTAGCGATGGAAATTTTATTAATCGGTATGATTTTCGTCTCGCTAGTAACGGGCAGCGACGTGCAAAAAGCCGCGAGCGTCGCCTTTAGCGAAGGCGTTTACGCTCAGCTATTTTGGCTAGGCGTCGTGGGCGTAGGCTTTTGCGTACCGCTCGTTTTAAATTTCGCACTGGGCAAAAAGATCGCTCACACCGCATTTGCGTTCTACGTTAGCGCGCTTGCCAGCGTGGTCGGAGTATTACTTCTTAGAATGTTTATACTATACGCAGGACAAACTTACGATATAATAATGTAAAACTGCGGAGGGTTAATGAGCGCGCTAAAAATATTAAAATTTTTCATCTCTTACAAGTTCGCGCTCTGCCTCCTTTTTATTCTAGCCGCAGGTGCCGGCGTCGCAACCTTTTTAGAGAGCATTTACGATACGCAAACTGCTAAAATTTTAGTCTATGAGGCACGCTGGTATGAGTGCGTCATGGGTGCGGCGACGCTGAGCCTGCTCGGAATAATCATAAAATCTAAAATGTGGCGCCGCTTCGGCTCCTTCGTGCTTCATGGGGCATTTATCGTTATCTTTGTCGGCGCGGCGCTGACGCGCTATTTCGGCACCGAGGGCGTGCTGCACGTAAGGGCGGGCGAGAGCGAAAGTGAGATGGTAAGCGTCAAACCATACTTGCAAATCCGCACGCAAGACGCGCTGTTTGAGCACCCGCTAAATCTATCTCAGATTGGCGATAACGATTTTAGCTTCACGCAAAGTATAAATTCTAAAAACTTCACCGTCAAATTTGGCTCTTATAAACCCGCGCCCAAAGGCGAGCAGGGCACGCTTGCGGTAAAGGCGGGCTTTGAGGGCGAAAGCGAGCAAGAAGCGCAGCTGCGCGGCGGCGCTGGCTGGCTCGGGGAACCTAAAATTTTAAACTTTGACGGCGAGGAGATAATGCTAAGCTGGGGCTCGAAACTCATAGAGCTTCCGTTTGCGGTAAAGCTTTTAAAATTTAAGCTCGAGCGCTACCCGGGCTCGCAAAGCCCATCATCCTACGCTAGCGACGTTGAAATTTTAAAAGAGGGCAAGAGCGCGGGGGAACATGAAATTTATATGAACCACCCGCTAAGCTTTGACGGTTTCAAGCTCTTTCAATCCTCCTACGATACCGACGAGTTGGGCACGGTGCTGGAGCTTAATCGCGATCCGGGTAAAATCCCCACTTACTTCGGTTATTTCTTGCTTTGCGTCGGATTTATCGGCAATCTTTTTACTGCGGGCAGCAGGTTTAAAAAGCTCGCTAAATTTATTAAAAACAACGCACCCGCCGCGCTGCTTCTAATCGCGCCGCTTTTTTTCGGCATTGAGCTTCGCGCCGCGGATGAAAACTATCTGGCAAACCTTAAAGCCAACTCGCGCGTTCATGCAAACGGCGCGTTCGCAGAGCTTTTGGTGCAAGATTACATGGGTAGGATCAAGCCGCTTAGCACCGAAGCAAGCGAGATCGTAAATAAAATTTCAGGCACGGATTCGCTCTACGGCTTAAGCGCCGAGCAGATGATCCTAGGAATGAGCCTAAATCCCGCGTTTTGGCGCGATCAAAAGATCATCAAGATTAAAAACGACGAGATAAAAAAGATGCTGGGCTTAGCGCCGCAGGAGCGATATGCGAGCTTTAATTCGGTCTTTGATGAAAACGGCAACTACAAGCTCGCCCACGCCCTGGACGAGGCGAATGAAAAAAGCGCCTCGCGCCGCGGCGTGCTCGATAACGAGCTGATTAAATTCGATGAGCGGCTCAATATCGCGTATCTGACCTTTAGGGGGGTGTTTTTTAAATTTATCCCCGTGCCGAACGATCCGCAAAACACCTGGCTCTCGCCGAACGACGCCTTTGCGGATTATAGTATCGCTCCGCAGATCAAAGGTGTGTTAAACGACTATCTAAACGGCTTGCAAGATGGAATTTCGGATAATGATTGGGCTAAAGCGGATGCAGCACTTGCGGAGCTGAAAAACTACCAAAGAGCCACCTCGGCGGCTATTCTTCCAAGCGAAAACCGCGTCAAAGCCGAGGTGTTTTACAACAAAGCTTCGGTTTTCAAAAAGCTCGTTTATTGCTATATGATCCTAGGTGGTGTAGCTCTTGTTTTGGCGCTTTTGGGCGCACTTTGCGGCAAGCGCTTCGCGCTCGCGCAAAAAATTTTATTCGCAGCCTTTGCCACAAGCTTTGCGGCACATACCCTCGCGCTTGCGTTGCGCTGGTATGTCGCGGCTCACGCGCCGTGGAGCGATAGCTATGAGTCGATGATCTACATCGGCTGGTCGGCGGCGCTTGCCGGGATCATATTTTTTAGAAAGTCCCTGCTTACGCTAAGCGCAAGCTGCCTGCTAGCCAGCATCGTGATGCTAGTAGCGCATATGAGCTTCGTAAACCCGCAGATTACCAACCTCGTGCCGGTGTTAAAGTCGTATTGGCTTAGCATCCACGTCTCGGTCATTACGGCTAGCTACGGATTTTTAGGGCTTAGCTGCCTGCTTGGGCTTTTGGCTCTTGTCTTGATGGCGCTTAAAAACGGCGCCAATCGCGAGCGGCTTAACGCGCAGATCAGATATATAACGGCGATCAACGAGATCAGCCTCATCGTGGGACTTTCGATGCTGACGCTCGGAAATTTCTTCGGCGGCGTATGGGCGAATGAGAGCTGGGGGCGATACTGGGGCTGGGATAGCAAAGAGACCTGGTCGTATGTCTCGATCATCGTCTATGCGATCGTGCTGCATCTAAAATTTATCCCGAAACTCGGCTCGATCTATGTTTATTGCGTGAGCTCGACGCTCGCGTATAGCTCGATCATAATGACCTATTTCGGCGTAAATTTCTACCTCACCGGCATGCACTCTTACGCCGCGGGAGACGCACCGCAGATACCCGCGCCGTTTTATTGTATAATAGCGGCGGTCTTTTTAATAATAGCTCTTGCTTTTAGAGGCAGGGACGTAAAAACGATATAAAGGAGTAAATTTGAAAAAATTTCTAATAGCGTTAGCCTTGGCTACCGCGGCAAACGCGGGCTTTATCAGCGAGGGCATTCAAGCTCAGCAAAGCGGCGATCATAAAAAACTCGCAGAAATTTACGAGCGAGCGTGCGGTTTGGAAAATAAAGCTTCGGGATGCTATAATCTAGCCGTTTTGTATTTTGAGGGCACCGGCAACGTAGAGAAAAATTTCGAAAAAGCGATCAGCCTCTACGAGAAGGCGTGCAGCGCTAAATTTGCGCTTGCGTGCAACAATCTAGGCTATATCTACGAAAGCGGCAACGGCGCGGATCAAAATTTCACCAAAGCCGCGGCTTATTACGAAAAAGCCTGCAAAGATAACGAAGGCTGCACCTCGCTCGGGCTTTTATACGCAAACGGCGCTGGGCTTGCAAAGGACGTCGCCAAGGCCGCTAGCCTTTATGAAAAAGCCTGCACCTACGGCGATATGATGGGCTGCAACAACCTGGGCTATCTGTATCTGAAGGGCGAAGGCGTGCAGCAAAGCTTCGCAAAGGCTAAAATTTTTTACGAAAAGGCTTGCGGCGGCGACATCGGCATCGGCTGCAACAATCTGGGCTATCTATACGCCTTCGGGCAGGGGGTGGACCAGGATTATAAGCAGGCAAAGCAGCAGTATGAAAAGGCGTGCAACTTAGACTACTTCGACGGCTGCAATAACCTAGCCATAATGTATGCAGAAGGAAAAGGAGTGAAGTCCGATAACGCCAAAGCAAAAGAGTTTTTCAAAAAAAGCTGCGACGGCGGCATCAAGATGGGATGCGAGAATTTAGAATTTTTGAACTCGATTAGTAAGTAGATTTAAAACATCAAATTTTTAAGGAGATAGTATGATTTTACGTTCGTTTTTGGCTTCGGCCGCGCTTGTTGCGCTCGTTTGCGGCGCCTCCATGGATGGGGCTAATAAGCCGGCAAATCCTATGTTTCAAAGCGTGGATCCTAGCAAGGCTACGCTTGTAGGAAGCGGCGAGGGCAAAGAATACTGCGCCGTTTGCGGAATGAATTTGGTTAAATTCTATAAAACCAACCATGTTGTAAACGGCAAGCAAGTAGCTTCCCTGCACTGCTTGTACGAGATTACGGAGGGAAAAATTCCAAGCGATGCGCAGGTCGTCGATACGAAAAATCTAAATTTGATCGACGTAAATAAAGCCTTTTACGTCGTGGGCAGCAAGGTCAAAGGCACGATGACGCGAAATAGCAAATACGCCTTTTCAACCGAAGCCGACGCGAAAGAATTCCAAGCCGAAAACGGCGGCGAGATAATGAATTTCGCCAAAGCCTACGAGATTGCGGGGCAGGATTTTGAGGGAGATAATAAGATGATTAAAGCCAAGCGCGAGGGCGGCGTTTACGCGCACGGTAAAGAATTTTACGAAACAAACTGCGAGAAAACCGATCCAAAAAGCTTCAAAGCCATCTCCGAGCTTAAAGCTCATCTCAAAAAGACTTGCGACGCAAAGGGCGCAAGCAAGGCACCTGATTACGACAAACACCTGCAAGCCGCGGCGCTGTATCTATGGGACGCGCCGGCAAATTTAGGCAGCAGCGACAAAAACGCAAAAGCGAAAAAGGCTGAAAAGATCGTCGTGCCTGAGGGCGCTAAATGCCCGGTCTGCGGCATGCTAGTGGGCAAAAACCCTAACTGGGCGGCAATGATAGAGGTTCAAGGCGGCGAGAACTTGTATTTTGACGGCGTGAAAGATATGATGAAATACTACTTCCAAAAGGGTAAGGGCTTTGATAAAATTTATGTAACCGACTACTACAAGTTACACAAGATCGATGCTAAAAGCGCCTTTTTTGTGCTTGGCTCCGACGTCTTAGGACCGATGGGCGACGAGCTCATTCCATTTGATAGCGAGAGCGCGGCCAAGACCTTCGCCAAAGATCACGGAGGCAAGAGCGTACTTAAATTTGATGAAATTCAAGAGAGCGTAATAGAAGGGCTATGAGGCTCATTTGCGCTTTAATGATCTTTTTTGCCGCCCTTTATGCGCTCATTGCGGTGCATTATGTAAGCTTTGATCGCACAAAGGGCGAGCAGTGTCTGCAAAAGCTCGCGCGCGAGATAAAGGACGTGCGGCTCTCAAGCAGCTTTAAGAGCAAAGCCTACGCGGAGTTCGTCTATGATAAGTAAAAACTTCATCGACTACTCCGTAACTCTGCTGCGAAAAGACAGAGCCGATCACGCTTTTAGCTTCGCGATCTTTGCATTTATCGTTTTTATTTTAAGCTCGGTGCTTTTCATCTCGGGCTCCATTCAAAACGATCTTGAAAAGGTCATCAAGCTCAGACCCGACATCGTCGTAGAGGCTCTGCGCGCGGGCAAACGCGATCTGATGCACGACGGCTATATCTACGACATCTCCAAAATCGCGGGCGTCAGCGAAGTGCAGGGCGCCGTGGACGGGATGTATTACTTCGCTCAAAAGCGCGTTTGGTTTCATATCGTAGGCGACGAAAGCCTGAGCGAAAACGAAATGATCGTAGGCGAGGGGGTAAAGGCGGCGATGGGCGAGTGGTACTACGAGGACGAGTTTCACTTCCTAACCGAACAGCGCCTAATCGCGATTAAGATCAATAAAATTTCGCCGCACGAAAGCAGCATCGTCTCAAACGACGTGATCTATCTCAACCCCGATACCGCACGCGAGGTGTTAAGCCTGAAGGAGGGCGAATACACTAAACTCTACGTAAGCGTACCCAACCCCAACGAAGTAAGCGAAGTAGCGCTTAAGATCGTAAATTTATACCCCAACACGGAGGCTCTCAGTGCCGAGGATGCGGTAGCCGAAGTGAGGCATCTGTATTATTACAAGGGTGGGATCTTTATGGTGCTTTACGCCGTGGCGATGATCTCGTTTTTCATCTTGCTGAAAAATCAAATTTCGCTCGCATACGGCGAGAAGAAAAAGGAGATCGCGATCTTGCGCAGCATCGGCTTTTGTATAAAGGACATCATCGCGATGAAATTTATTCAAAATTTCATCGTCTCGCTAAGCGCTTATCTACTCGGCGTCGCGGGCGCGTATGCTTATGTTTTTATCCTGGATGCGCCGCTTCTGCGCGATATATTCTTAGGCGGAGAGCTGCGAAATTTCATCACCTTCACGCCCGCGATAAATTTCAATATGCTCTTTTTGATCTTCGTCTTTAGCGTGATCCCGTTTTTAGCCTTTGTCATCATCCCATCCTGGCGCATCGCTATAGGAGATATGAGCGAGGCGGTCAAATGAGCAAGATAGAGATCAAGCAGCTTTGCAAAATTTACAACGAGGGCAGGGCGAATGAATTTCGCGCTTTAAAAAACATAAGCCTAAGCGTCGAAGAGGGGCAGATCGTAATCTTAAAAGGGGTCAGCGGCAGCGGCAAAAGCACGCTTCTATCCATCATAGGCGCGCTTTCTAAGCCTAGCAGCGGCGAGGTTTTAGTAGACGGCGCAAACGTTTCCAAGCTCGCCGATATCGAAAGCTCCGCGTATCGCCATAAAAAAATCGGCTTTATATTTCAGTCTTTCAACCTGCTTGAGGCGCTTAGCGTTCATAAAAACGTCCTTGCGCCGCTTAGCCTTGAGCGGCTGAGCAGAGATGAGCTTGGCGCGCGCATAGATGAAGCGATGCAGATTGCTAATATCGCGCATAAAAAAGATCAGATCGTCTCGAGCCTTAGCGGCGGCGAGAAGCAGCGCTGCGCTATCGCAAGGGCGCTCGTGATGAATCCGCAGATCATCTTGGCCGACGAGCCGACGGCAAATTTAGACAAACAAAACTCGCTCGGCTTTATCGAAATGCTCTCAAAGCTCAAAGAGCTTAAAAAAACCGTTTTGATCGCGACGCACGACATACTCTTCGACGAGCTAAGCTTCGTGGATCGATACGTGTTTTTAAAAGATGGAGAAATTTCAGCATGAGCGTATTTTTGTCGGGCAGCGTGATCGCGTTTTTGGCCGTGGAGCTGATCGTAATAGCGCTGATGGCGATCTCGCAGTTTCACATCGTGCGGATCATGCGCTACTGGGACTTTAACGCCACCTCAAATTTACAATACGCCCTGGAGAAAAGAAACTATCTCATCAACACCATTTTGTTCTTCACGATAGCGTGCAAGATCATTTTGTTTATATTTTTCGCGCTCTGCCTAAACGAGCTCTCTTCGGTCGTGCCAGGCGCGATGTGTTCCGCGGGCGTCGTGGGCTCGAACCGCTACGGCAACATCCTGCTGCTTTTAAAAATTTTACTGATCTTCGGCTTTGGGCTCTGGCTTATTTTAAACAGCCTCGATCTTAAAGCGGGCAAATTCCCATATCTTAAGCGCAAATACCTGATCTTTACCATCCTTTTTACGGGCGTTTTGGCGGAGTTTATTTTAGAAATTCTATTTTTTATCAATATCCCGCTGCGCGTGCCGGTGTTTTGCTGCTCGGTCGTATTTCGCGCGCCGAAGCTTCCGTTCGGCTATACGCAGGCGCTTTTGGCGACCTTTTTCTACGCGATATTGGGCGCCATTTTGATCTTAAATTTCTTAAAACAGTCGATGGCGAGCTTTGCTCTGAATTTGCTCTTTTTGTTCGTCGCATACTACGCGATCACCTATTTTTTCGGGCTTTACGTTTACGAGCAGCCCAACCATAAATGCCCGTACTGCATGCTTTTGAAGGATTATTACTTCGTCGGCTATGCGATATGGGGCTCGCTGTTTTTGGGTATATTTTTCGGCATCGTGCCGTTTTTAACGGAGCTCATCACCAAGCGCGCCTACACCCACCTGCTTAAATACTCCTCGTTCTGGCTCATTCTAAACGCGCTCATCTGCAGCGCTTACGTCGTCAAATACTACTTCGTGCGGGGCGCGCTGCTATGATTAAGAAAATCTTTGCCGCGGTTTTGCTCGCCTGCGTGATGGGGCTGCTCATATCGTCCATGGATATAGCCGAATCCAAAATTTCCGTGCGCCACGGCAACACCGATAAGCAGCCGCTGCAGATCGAATTCGGAAAATACCTATGCCACGAGAGCGGCACGGTGATAAACGATCTGTACAACACCGCTCAGGCCGTTATGCCAAACGGCGATACATATTTTTTCAACGACATCGCAAACGTCTTTATGTGGCTGATGCGGCAAAAAAACAAAGATGAGATCGTGGTGTGGGTTTATTCGCAAGACACCGAAAAATACATCATCGCCAAGGACGCCTGGTACTCGCGCGTCGAGATCACGCCGATGGGATATGGCTTTGGCGCATATGAGTTTCACAACTACGGCAGGAGCGACTACTACTACGACGAGATCGTGCTGTGCGCCGCTCGCGGCGAGACGCTGCTAAATCCGCTCATCAACATCCTTCTATCCGAAAATAAAATTTAGCTTTGCGGCGGATCGGAAAATGAAATTTAGCTTTGCGTCGGATCGGAAAATAAAATTTAGTCCTGCGATGGATCGGAAATAAAATTTAACCCTACGGCGGATATGAAATAAAATTTAGCCGTGCGGTAGGTAGAAATAAAATTTAACTCCGCAGCGGGCGCGACTTGTCGCAGATACGGCTCGTCGATTAAATTTTTACTCATGTCTATCGTTTTTATTAAATTTTGCTCGCTACCGCTTTCGTTAAATTTAGCTCGCGTCCGAGTCTGCGTTCGCTCGCAATTATTAAATTTGCTCGTATTTGCCCGAGCTCGCGCCCATTCGTATTCATTAAAATTTATCCCGCATTCGCTCATTAAGCTAGCCTAAAATTCAGCCCGTATCGGCTTACTATTGTTAAATTTACCCGTCTATGTCCAAACTCTTGCTCGTCCGCTCTTATGGAATTTAGCTCGCATTGTCTGCTCGCATCGGCTTGCTCGTTAAATTTGATCCGTCCGCACCGCCTGTTCGCTACCCCATCAATATCGCTTGCTCGTTTGCCGCTTCGTCCGCGCCGCCGATCAGTTTAAAATTTTTAACCGTACTCACTCGTTAAAATTTTGAATTTACCCGCTCGCTTAAAATTTCATGTTTGTCCGCACGTTTCAAATTTTAAAGCTGCACTGCGCTTTTTAAAATTCCAAGTCGTAACGATACGCGCTCGCTACGTAAAATTTTATCTCGCGTCTGCCGCTTGCGTTAAATTTGGCTCGCGTCTGTTTGGACATCGCCCGTCGCGCGATCAATAAATTTATATCAATACGGGCGCCGAAATTTTAAGCTATAATGGCGCCAAATTCCACATTAAAGGAGCGAAAATGAGCGAAATTTTAGATCAGACGCTGGAGTGCGCGAAAGAAATTTTAGGCGCCCAGGCGCTGGATCTTAAGATAGAGCGCGCGGTCGTGGGGCTGTTTTTTAGCGGCGTGAAGCTGCAAGGAGGCGCGTGCGGGCTTAGCTATACGCCGCTAAAGTCCCTATCGGGCGCCGTTTGCTGCCCCTCGCAAGCAAGCGCGATGCCCGATTCGGGCAATATCGCGGGCAAGAGCGTTCGCTATCTGCTGCGCGACCTAAACTCCGCCGCGCCGCTTAAAAAGACGCTCGCACTTGCCGCGCTAAATGCGCTTGGAAGGGCGTGTTTCGATAAAATCCGCGCGGATTACGACGTGAAATTCGGCGCCGATCCCTTCGAGCAGCTACGGATCGAGCGCGGCAGCTTTAGCGTCGTCGTGGGCGCGCTGGTGCCCTACATCAAGACGCTGATGAAAAATGGCGCGGATTTTAAAATTTTAGAGCTTGACAAAAGCACGCTTAAAGAGGCGGAGCTGCCGTTTTATCTGCCTGCAAGCGAGGCCGCAAGCGTCGTGCCGCGCGCCGATAACGTGATAATCACGGCTACGACGCTCATCAACGACACGCTACAGGGGCTTTTGCGTCTGAAAAAAAGCGGCGCCAAGCTCGTGCTCGTGGGGCCTACCACGCCGCTACTGCCGCAGGCGTTGTTTGAGCGCGGCGTGGACTTTGCAGGCGGCACGCTCGTGCGGGATGCGGACGCGGTACTCGATATCATCGCGCAGGCGGGCTCGGGGTATCACTTTTTGGGTAAATTTGCCGATAAAATCACGATTTGCAAGGGCTAGGGCGCGGATTGAAATTTTAAAATTTGCGCGTAAAGGACTTAAATTTAAAGGAGAAAAATATGCAAAAGTGCGTCTATATCGTGCACGGCTACGATGCTTCGCCTAAAAGCCATTGGTTTGCCTGGCTCAAAGGCGAGATCGAAAAATCGGGCGCGAGGGCGGAAATTTTAGCGATGCCGGCGCCTGCGCATCCGAGGCTTGATGAGTGGCTGAAAACTCTGCGAGAAAGCATAAAATTTGAAGGCGAAGTCTATCTGGTCGGACACAGCCTCGGCTGCCCTACGATCTTAAATTTTTTGCAAAGTAGCGCCGCAAGCGGCGCAGTAGAGGGCGTAGTGCTGGTCTCGGGGCTTGCAAAGCCGCTTAGCGATCCGCAATTTAAAATTTTAGACGAGTTTATGGATAAAGGCTTTGATTTTGAGCGCATAAAAGCCGCCGCAAAACAGCGCGCGGTGATTGCCGCAAAGGACGATTATATCGTGCCGTTTAGCTTCAGCCGCGAGCTAGCGGGGCAGATCGATGCTAAGTTTTACGAGGTGGAGAAGGGCGGGCATTTTTTGGATAGAGACGGCTTTACGAAGCTCGATCTCGTCTATGAAATTTTAGAAAAAATGATGAGACCAAAGGGCTAGATTTGGGGCAAACGCACCCGCGCCCGCTAGCCCGGTTTTTTTGCATTTGAGTTCGCCGCTCGCATTTTTCTATGCTAAAGCTCGGATTTGCTTTGCGGCTAAGATAAGGGTCTCGTATTTAGCCCGAGGGCTTCGCTACCCGCATAAATAAGCCTGCGGTGCAATTGCCGTTTGCAAAAGCAAGTTCCGCGCGGTTTTAAAATTTTCAAGCGCCGCAGCGACGATAAGCGCGTTTTATATAAATTTCAGAACGCAGCGGCTAGTGAGAATTTTATCCGTTCGCAAAATTTTGCCCGCAGAGAAATTTCGCGCCCAGCTCGCGCGGGCTAAGTCCGTGCCCAAACCCGTGCCGCGCGAGAGATAAAATTTAGCGGGCGCGAAAGGCGCATAAGTTTAGCTTTCTTTTCGTTAAACATATACGAGATCACGAAAACGATCAGGCAAATAGGCACGAACGCAAATGCAAACGCCACGCTCCAGCCGGCCGCACGCTCGCCACAAAAATACCCCGCCGCGAGGCACGCCAAAAACCCGCCGTAAAAAGCGCCGAGCGATAAATTTTCTACCGCAAAAAGCAGTAAACTAAGATTTAGATTTTTTACAAACAGCTTGCTTGGCTTAAAATTTTTATACCTTTTGAACAAATACCAAAACAGCGCGCAAGCTAAAATCGCAAATGTTGCCGCAAAAACGGCAATCCTTAGCGCGCCATCAAAAGGCAAAACCGCCAAAATCAATGCCGCCGCCCACCAATCAAGCAAGAAAACCACCCGCTAAGCGAGCAAATATCTCG
>NZ_CALHHT010000063.1 GCF_938031315.1 uncultured Campylobacter sp. | reverse complement strand
ATTGCCCGTCACACTCATATTCTCAAAAAGTGCGTAGTCTTGAAACAAAAAGCCGATCCTGCGCTTGCCCGCACTTAAGAATTCATTGCCTTCTTGCAGCACACGATCGCTGTCTTTTATGCTACCACTATCTGCGCGCAAAAATCCAGCCAAAATGCGCAGCAGTGTAGTCTTACCGCTGCCGCTGCGCCCATATAGGCATACAAACGAGCCTTTGTTAATCTCTAAGCGAGCATCAATCGAGAAATCATCACTGATTTTTTTCTTACAATCAATCGTTATCATATTTTTCTATATATATCGCAGTGGCGCTAATGTATGCGAAAACCTCGTCGCCCTCGCGTAAAGCAAGCTCCTGCGCAGAATGCGCGCTAATGAGCACATCAAAGCTTATCTTGCCTTCAAACCTGAGCGTGCATAGAATTTCGCCCAAGCTTAGGCTCGTAATCTTGCCGTGAATTTCATTTTCGCTAGATACGCCACTTGGGGCTTCGCGAGATAAAAGCACATCAGTGCTTTTAAAGCCCACGTAAACTTCGCTACCCACCTTAAGCTCGCTACTTAGCTGCAGAAATACGCCACGTAGCTTGATGCCGCCCGCGATAAATCCTACAGAATGGATGCCGTCTTTTTGTAAAATTTCGTTGATTCTCGCTCTAATCATTAAAACTCGTATCCGTATTTAGCAAAGATCTCTTTGCCCTTATCGCTTAGGATAAAATCATAAAACGCCTTGGCTTCGGCGTTGTCTTTAGCGCGGTTTAGCACGACCATGCCTTGAGCTATCGGCTCGTAGAGTTTGGTATCGACCAAGACGAAATTTTTGCCCTCTTTGCAAGGCTTATCGTTGCAGCCGTCCTTCGCCATCTTAGGCGCATACATCGCGCTAGCCGCGATAAAGCCGACGTCGGAAGCTTTAAGCGCTTGCGAAAGAGCCTCGCCGATCGATTTTGCTTCTACGATTTTGCCTTTAATCTCATCGTAAACTCCCGCTTTTTGGAAGGCCTGTACGCTTGCGGTGCCGTAAGGAGCGGTCTTTGGATTTGCTATCGAAATCGTTTTTACGCTAGGGTCTTTTAAAGCTTCAAGCCCCTTGCTAAGATCTACGCCGCGCACGCTAAACATCGCCACTTTGCCTTTGGCGTAAGTTTTGGCAGGCGCCGTCGCAAAGCCCTCTTTATGCAGATCGTCTGCGAATTTCATATCCGCCGCCATAAAAATATCAAACGGCGCGCCGTTTTTGATCTGCGTACTAAGCGCTCCGCTCGCACCCAAGCTCACATTTAGCGTAGTTTGCGGATGTAGCTTGGCAAATTCCGCCTTGATCTCGTCAAACGCATACGTCGTGTTCGCAGCGGCTGCTACGCTAACCTCGCCTGCGCTAAGCGCGCCTGCGGTTAAAATTCCTAAAAGCACCACTTTTAACTTCATTTTAAAATCCTTTCGTAAAATTTTGGCTCTCGCCACAATGTTTAAATTTCAAGTGGGGCTCGCGGCGGTAAATTTAGAACGCTCTTTGAATTTATGCCGCAAACGCCCCAAAATCAGGCGCCGATAATGATCTCGCTAGGCTCCACTATCGCAATAACCTCATCGCCCACTCCAAGAGCCATCGCAGTTGCCGATTCTCGCGTGATGATCGACGTGATAGTTTGGTGCGAGTTTGTATTTAGGCAGATCTCGGCATTTACCGCGCCGATTTTCACCTCGCAAATCGTACCTTTTATCTGGTTGGCAGAGCTTACCCTCAGATCGTCCTTGCCGTTTTTTGCGATGATGACGCTAGGGGCTTTGAATAAAAACAGCACCTCTTTGCCGACTTTAAGACCCAGGTTTTTCTCGCTTTCTACCGTTATCATCGCGCATAACGGCTCGCCACCGGCGAGTTTGGCGATGATTTGCGAATTTACCGCTCCGGTTTGGATTTCGGTGATCTCTACGCTTAATTGATTTCTCGTGGAGAGCTTCATACCGATCTTCTCTAAGCTTAAAAGGCTCTCTTCGGTGATCTCGTCA
>NZ_CALHHT010000062.1 GCF_938031315.1 uncultured Campylobacter sp. | reverse complement strand
CGTATGTAAATTTTCAAATTTAGCAGCTAAATAGGCATCTAGCAACGATAAATCTATTTTAAAATTTCTTTTGCTATACTTGCGAAATCAAAAATTTTAAAAGGAAAAAACGGTGAAAAAAATATTTCTATTTCTCTGCGCCGCGAGTATGCTTTTTGCTCTGAGCGAGGCGCAGATCAAAGACTACATCGTGCAAAACAGCGAAAATATAGCTCAGCTGCAAGGCACGCCCGCTAAAATTTACGCCAGCTCGCCGCCGCTTTTATATATGCTCTACGCGCTTGATCCCGCTAAAATCAGCGGCGTAAATTTCGAATGGAACGCCTTCGAGCGCCCCTACGTCAAAAAAGAGGTGCAAGAGCAGCCCGTCGTGGGCGGCTTTTTCGGTCAGGGTAAAATTCCAAACGTCGAGATGCTGCTACGCCTAAATCCCGAGCTCATCCTCGTAAACGCAAGCTCTCGCAACACCAAAAAGATGAGCGAGGTTTTTGGCTCTATCAAAAAGCCGATGTTATATCTGAGCGCGACGAAGCTCGAGGATTATCTAGACGGATTTGAAATTTTAGGCGAAGTGACGGGCAAAAAGGAGCACGCGGCGAAACTTATAAACTACGCAAAAGAGTCGCTAAATTTGACCGCGCAGATCGAGGAATACATCAAGAAAAATAATCTGCAAAAGGTAAAAATTTACTACGCGCAGGGCGGCGACGGGCTAGCCACCGAGTGCGAGGGCTCGTGGCACGCGACGCTCATCGAGCGAGCCGGCGCGCAAAACGTGCATAAGTGCAGCGAGGATCCAAACGCCAAATCTTTCGGGCGCGTAAAGATCAGCTTCGAGCAGCTCGTAAAATACGATCCCGACGTCATCCTCATCTACGAAAAAGAGCTGTTTGATAAAATTTACAGCGATCCCAAGTGGCAGCTGCTAGGCGCGGTGAAAAACAAAAGGGCCTACTACATCCCGCGCGAGCCCTTTTCGTGGTTTGACCGCCCGCCTTCGTTTATGCGGTTTTTGGGGCTAAAATTGCTGGTAAATTTAATCTACCCCGAAGCGTTTAAATTTGACATGATCCGCGAAACGCGCGAGTTTTACAAGCTATTTTTGGATCTTGAGCTCACGGACGCGCAAATTTATAAAATTTTAGGACGGGGTGCGGAGTGAGTAAAGAAAAATGAGCAAAAGGGCGTTTGCGTTTTTGGCCCTGCTGCTGGCGCTTTGCGTCGCAGGTTCGCTGTTGCTGGGCAAATACGGCTTTGGTGCATAGGACTACGTGCGCTACGTCACGGCGCTGCTGCGGGGCGAAAGCTTGAAAGATTTCGAGGTCATGCACACGCTCTTACTTGAAATTCGCCTGCCGCGCATACTTGCTTGCGTGCTCATCGGCGCGAGCCTCGCGATCAGCGGTGCGGCATATCAGGCGATGTTTGTTAACCCGCTCGTTAGCCCCTCGATCCTGGGCGTTCTAAGCGGCGCGGGATTTGGCGCGGCGGTCGGGATGTTTTTC
>NZ_CALHHT010000061.1 GCF_938031315.1 uncultured Campylobacter sp. | reverse complement strand
CTTCATTTTCGCACACCGCAAGCCACGTAAACAGTTCGCACCGCTTGAAATTTATTCGGCGTGAGTAGATCACAGACGCTTTACGCTGGCACGGTGCGCGCGAGCTAACGGCGGCTAATTGCAAAATAGGCGATATGGATATGTTGATCGCTGCGAATGTATTATCGCGCGGCTGCACGCTCGTTACGAATAACGAAAAAGATTTCAAAAATATAAGCGGGCTTAAAATAGAAAATTGGACGTAAATTTGAAATTTTAAAATTTACGCTGCGCGGCGGGCGTTTAAATTTTGCTCTCGCCGCAAATTAGGCCGCCAGGCCCAAACGGCTCATAAAATTTAAGGAAAAAATTTGGCTAAAGCTTTAAAAATCGTCATAGCCGTGGTTCTAGGTTTTCTCTTTTGCGTAAAGGTGCTGCCGATTTTGGCGGCATTTTTCGCGTTGAATTCTTTCTTTGATAAAGATGATATGGAGTTGGATAAAGCTCCGCCGATGCAAAACTACGAGCAAAATCGCGAGAGATTTCTAGACTTATTGGCTTTTGCAGGTCGCAACTTCCCTAAAAATTTGCGCGTTACGATCCAGAGCACCTACGGCGATGAGTATATTTGGATCGATTTGGACGGCAACGAGACGAAATTTTATTCAAATTCCATTTTCAGGGATAATGCGCCGGGTATCGGCGATGGGTTAAAGCTCATCGGTTGGGACAAAAAGACGTTTGGGCAGTAAAGTCAAAGCTCGCGGCGATAAACGCCAGAACCATCGTGCTAAATAGAAGCGGCGATAGCGGGGTGCCTTGGGCGGAGATCACCTACCGATACGTGGAGCACTTCACCGATAGCTATCAGTTTTATGCCCCTGATAGCCCGAAGCTTGCCAAGCTGCACGCCAAGGGCTGCTCGAAAAAATTTGAAAGCGACGGCGTAGTATTTTTATTCGAAAGCACAACGTCCGGCTCATATAGAGCATTCTGCAGTAACGATAATAATAAGAGCGTTTTGATCGAAGAGCACGATTTGTAGAACTAGGCTCGCGCAGGAAAAATTTAGCGCTTAATTTGGTGCGCGATCGATAAGGCGTCGTGAGATTCACGGCTAAATTTAATCGCCCGAGCCCGCGTTGAGCTTGGCGCAAATTTTAAAATTCACGCTAAATTCTAAGTCGTCTTGAAAAACGAAATGTCGCGCGAAATTTTACCTAGCCGCGCAAGGCAGAATTCTGCATAAAATTCTACGCAGAATTTCTCGCGAAATTTTAACTGACTATGCGAGATGAAATTCTGGCTAGCTGCGTGCCGCAAAGCTTGAAGCGTAGAATTTAAAGCTTTGTTGCCGCAAAAACAAAATCCGCAGCAAAGCTCTACGAGACAAAATTACGTTGCAAAATTTCGCTGCAAAATTCCAGGCACCGAATTTAATATCGTAAAATTCCAGCGCCAAATTTCACGTCGCAAAATCTCGCGCGTATTTTTCAAACAGCCAAATTTTGCCACTAAATTCTACGCGCTAAATTCCGCACCGCCGCTCCGCAATCACCGATCGCGAACGCCTAAAGCCTTAAATTTTACATACTAAATTCCGCACCGTAAAATTTAGCGCAGTTAGCAATCCGTGCGCTGTTTGGGAGCCGCCACAATAAAATTCCGCACTAAAGCATAGCAAGCGTAGCGGCATGAGCGTAGTCTTAAACCCGCCGCGGTAAAATTTCGCAGTCTTTCGCGACGGGTGCTCTGCTTTTTAGCCCCAGCCCTAAGCGCGTACCGTAAAATTCCGCGCGGCAAATTTTATTCCGCCCGCAAAGATCCATCCCTTCAAAATTGTCAAAATTTAGCCATTTTTCGCTACACTTGCTAAAATTTTAAAAACGATTAAAGAGAGATTATGGACAGAATTGTAGAGATCGAAAAGATGCAGCTCGATGAGAGCGTGGAGAGCTCGCTGCGCCCGTCGAGCTTCGAGGATTACGTGGGGCAGGAGAAGATCAAATCAAACCTCGCTATCGCGATCGCCGCGGCGAAAAAGCGCGCCGACGTGCTCGATCACGTGCTTTTCTACGGGCCGCCCGGGCTCGGCAAAACCACGCTGGCGCACATCATCGCCGCTCAGATGGGCGCCGCTATCAAGGTCACCGCCGCGCCGATGATCGAAAAAGCGGGCGATCTGGCGGCGATTTTGACGAACCTGCAAAGCGGCGACGTGCTTTTCATCGACGAGATCCACCGCCTAAGCCCGGCGATCGAGGAGGTGCTGTATTCGGCGATGGAGGACTTCCGCCTCGACATCATCATCGGCTCGGGCCCTGCCGCGCAGACCATCAAGATCGACATTCCGCACTTTACGCTCATCGGCGCCACGACGCGCGCGGGCATGATCTCGGCGCCGCTGCGGGATCGCTTCGGCATGCAGTTTCGCTTGCAGTTTTACACGCACGCCGAGCTTGCGCGGATAGTGCAGATCGCTTCTGTTAAACTCGGAAAAGAAAGCGCGGCAGACGCCAGCGCCGAGATCGCGCGCCGCTCTCGCGGTACTCCGCGTATTGCGCTGAGGCTACTGCGCCGCATACGCGATTTTGCCGAGGTGCGCGACGAGGGCGCTATCTCGCACGATCGAGCGCGTGAAGGGCTCGAGGCGCTGGGCGTGGACGAGCAGGGCTTTGACGAGATGGATATAAAATATTTGGAAATTTTATTTGACGCCAAGCGCCGTGCCTTGGGGCTTAGCACGATCGCGGCGGCGCTTAGCGAGGATGAGGGCACGATCGAGGACGTCATCGAGCCCTATCTGCTCGCCAACGGCTACATCGAAAAGACCGCCAAAGGCCGCATCGCAACCGATAAGGCGCGCGAGGCGCTCGGTCGCGTGCTAAAGACTGCGGAGAGAAATCTGTTTGAGGAGTAGGGCGGATGAAATTTTATACTTCACGGCGCTAAGTCAAGTTACGCAGGTGGAAACCCTGCCGTGGCGATTTTTTATATTTGATCTTTGAATTTTGCTTGGTTTTAAAATTTCTTCAGATTTAAAATTTAAAGCGGGAAATTTTGTAAATTTAGAGCAAATTTATTATCGGCTCAATAAAATATCCAAAAGAATATGAAGGGAAATTTTATGAAATTCATAACAAAATATATAAAAAGGCTCTTATATTATTTTTACGATGTATTTTATAGGCGTGTTTTTATCAGGGGAGTTTCGCATCCGCCGGCACAGGTGGCTAGCATAGGCTGCTATGGTTTGCTTTTTGCCCTATGCGGGATGCTTCTTACTATTTATAGAACAGATACGGCGCCCAAACGATTGAATGAGCTTGAGATAGATATCGGAATTTTAAGAAACGTTTATTATAATTTTCGCGGAAGCGGCGGACGAATACATATAGAACTAGAAAACGGCAAGAAAAAGGTTTATGAAATAAGCAAAAGCGATAGCGATATTTACGAAAAGCTAAAAGGGCAAAAAATCAAAATTTACGGCGAGCCAAGTCCAGATATATTAGGCAATAATGAAATTTTACAGCTTGAAGATAAAGATGGAAAGATATATAAAGAATATAATTTCGATCATAGATTGTTAAGACCATATTTGATGACCGCACAGTTTAAATTCTTTTTAAAAGGGGTGGTTTTTCTAATTTTATTGATATTTTTCATAAATTTTTCAGATAGAAATTTGATTAAAAAAAATCCAGAAGAAGGAGTAAAAGATGAGTAATGGATTGGGTATTATTAGAGATGGGCTTTCACATGGTCTCGCTAATGCGGCTGCAGCGCAAGCTGGAGCGAAGTTCTGCTTTCATATGCCTATAGGGGCGGCTATTATTCTCACTCTCCATTGAAAGTTAAAATTTAGTCTATTCGCGCATCCGTTGTGCTCATTATTTTATAAATTCGTATTCTTTTATCCTACGTGGATTGTTGTTTGAGATTATTAAGGTACATTGATTTTCTAAAAAATAGCCTGTCACCCGCTTAGCTTTTACTTCACTCTCGTTTATTGTACCGATTTTTACTTCGCTTCTAGCAGACGCATTCGCTATACATTTTTCTTTTCCGATTGAAGTTGCTATTGGGCTTATTATAAGAGTTGCGGCGCGAGCGGATCCACACATTGGGCGCGCTCAGCTTTAGATTTTGCGGCGCAACGCGCGCGTCTAGCGTCAACATATCAGCACTGCCCACCAAAGCGCTAATTTCATCAAATTTAGCCGCACGCACGTCCAGCGTCGGTCTGTCGGCGCGCACGGTCTGCCCGCCCACGCCCACGTAGTCACACACGCCGCGCAGCTCGTGCACGAACGCGCGCTGCTTCTCGCTGCCGATCCGCCCATGCACCGCGCCGTTTAGCGTGGCGTTGATTTTGATGAAGCAAAAGCCGCTCTCGCGCGCCATATAAAACGGCTCCGCAAGCTCCGCCGCCGCGGCATGGCAAACGTCAAATTTCACCTCTATGCCCCCGCGGCGTAAAATTTCCGCGCCGCCCGCAGCCTGCGCGTTCGTATCGCGCGCGCCGATTACCACGCGCGATAGTCCAAGCTCCGCCAAAAGCTCGGCACAAGACGGCGTCTTGCCGCGATGCGCGCAGGGCTCGAGCGTGACGTAGGCGCAAGCGCCGCGCAAAAGCCCGCCGTGGCGGTTTAAGATGAAATCGTAAGTGAAGCTCGGCTGCAAAAGAGCGCTTTTTAAAGCCTCTAAGTTTTGAAATTTAACGCCGAATTTGCGGGCGTATTCGCTAGCGAAATCCTGCGCGAAATTTGCGTCCAGATCGCACAGCGCGGCGAAAACGGCGTTTGCCTCGGCGTGCAAAAAGCCCGCCTTTTTGTGCGCGCCTATGCCAAGAACCCTGCCGCCCCTATCCAGAAGCACGCAGCCCACGGCGGGGTTGGGTAGCGTCAAGGCCTGATAGCGCCACGCAGCCCGCAGCGCCAAATCCATGTAAAATTCGTCGTTCATACAAAATCCAAAATTTAAATTGTCCCGCTCCGCCGCTATTGCTTAGCAAAATTACGGCAGAGCAGAGAACTCGCCTACTCCCAGCAAATCGCGCCTCGGGCGCAAACCGACTAGCTCACCTGCGCTCATCCTTGCTGTACCGGATAGCGCCGCTCGCACTTAGCCCACTTGCAAGAGCCAAGCTTGCTTTAAGCGCCAAATTTACCAGAGTGCAAGCCGCGCGCCGTATGTGCCCGGGCGAAATTCCGCGCGGAAGCGAAACTGCGAAATCTTACCACAGGTTTTAGAATTTTATCCTAAATCGCAAATTTTGCGGCGTCCGTTTCGCGCGCGAACGGCACAAAATTTTACGCTTATCGTGCAAAAGAGCGTCTGCCGATAGCGTGGAGAAGCCGGCTTTGCGAAGTAAAATTTTAATAGGCGCCATGGCAGAACCGCAATCGAGCGTGAATATACAGCCCCGAAAGGCACGGCTTAATTTCAGCTCAAATTCAGGGGGGGGGTAGAATTACATGAATTTTCTCCAAAGGATTAAAATGTCTGAACAACCGACCGTTCAACCCCAATCAAACGTGCTTGGGATACTCTCCATAGTCTTCGCGATTTTAGGGATCTTTTTCCTAGGGATCGTTTTTGTTCCGCTTGCGTTTTTGTGCGCGATCGCCGCGACCTATCAAGCCGTCAAAAAGCAAGCCTCGCTCGTAATAGCGATATTAGCGTGGATCCTTACGATCGTGGGGCTCATGACCTCGCCCGTGCTGCTAGCCACAATCGGCATCTCCGCTTCGTAGCCGCAAACATTCGCGCCGCTTGGCGGAATTTTAATTATCTGATGGACGGCACGCAAACCTCCGCCCGCAGAGTTTTAAAACGTAAATTTGTCTGTAGAATTTCGCCTTAAAATTCTACAGACAAAATTTTAAGGCGAAATTTGGCACAGGAATTTTGTATCAAAAATTTACGGGCGGAATTTCAGCGTGGAATTTTGCCGCGCCGAAACAGCGCGTAAATTTTAAAATTTAGCCGCTTCCAGCGACATGCCGTGAAATTCCAGAGTGGCGCGCAAGTATCATGCAAAACTTACCTTTTAACGGTGCGGTGTGAAATTCCAGAACGGCACGCGCGGCATGGGAATTAAAATTTACGCAGCAGAAATCGCCGCGAAGCTTGCTTTTTAGCGGTACGATCTGAAATTTCAAAGCGCCGCCCAGTGGCGTAAAAATTATCTTTTGTCGGCGCGATCTGAAATTTCAAAACAAACAAGCGGCGCCGGAATTTTAAAA